>OMSN01000027.1 GCA_900313765.1 uncultured Eubacteriales bacterium | reverse complement strand
CCTGGCGCCGCACCATTCCATCTCCATGGAGGTATAACTGTCATCGACTGCATGCTCTCCGGGAAAGAGCACCTCCGTGGCATCTTCCGGGTCATCTGACGCGAATCTTCCGATGAGGGCGTCCCGAAGGAAATTACCATCGCAGTATTCCTTCATATGCAGGCTCAGCGCCAGTCCGTCCGGCATGTGGACATAGGAGAAAACGCTGTATACATTCCAGGTCTTCCAGCCGTTTATATAGTGTCTTTTTAATTCTTCATATTCAGGGCAAGTAAGATGATCGTTCATGGCTGATCCTTTCTCAAACACTGCAGGTTCAGGGGGCTCCCCACTGAAATTCAAGTACGCCTCACTGAGATTGTACTCTGCGCCGCACCCTCTGTCACCAATATGCCCCATTGCATTTACAGAAAAAAAGACCGCTGCACGTTTATCGTACAACGGTCTTTCGAATGACGTATCTTTGTTCCCTGGATTACTGTAATTAATTCTTTACTGCTAATCAATCCTGTACATACGGCATAAGAGCAACGTGGCGGGATCTCTTGATCGCGACAGTGAGTGCTCTCTGATGCTTTGCACAGTTTCCGGTAATGCGGCGCGGAAGGATCTTGCCTCTCTCGGAGACATACTTCTTCAGCTTCGCTACATCCTTGTAATCGATCTCATTATTCTCTTTTCCACAGAACATGCAGACTTTCTTTCTTCTATGCATCGGTCTGCTGCGTCTCGGAGAATCGCTCTTGTTACCTGAAAACGGCATTTGGAAACCTCCTTATTCAAAATGGAACCGGATCCCGACTGCCGCGCCTCCAATATTACTTGAAGGGCAGCTCTTCATCGAGTCCTTCCGGAATGTTGATGAAATCGCCATCTGCATTCCCCGTTTCCGGAGCATGTACTGCCTGAGCCGGAGCGGGAGCTGTATAGACCGGAGCCTGTCCGTTATAAGCCGGAGCCGGCGCTGCGTCCTGTCCGCCGCTGTAGCGGTCTGCTGCTGCCTTGCTCTCTGCAAACTCCTGATCTTCTACCACTACATCCGTGGTGAATACAGTCTGTCCGTCCTTGTTCGTATATTTACCCGTCTGGATCCTGCCGGTGACAACGATCTTTGTTCCCTTGCGCAGATACTGCTCTGCGAACTGGGCACTTCTTCCAAATGCGACGCAGCTGATAAAATCAGCGGTCTGTGCGTTCGGGTCATTGTTGTCCCTGCGTACTCTGCGGTCGACTGCTACCGTATATCTGGCATATGCCTGCTGGTCTCCGCCTCCTGCACTGTATCTGACATCCGGGTCCCGGGTCAGGCGGCCCATTAAGATGACTTTATTCATAGATTTATCTCCTTTATTTACGCGTCCTGTCTAACGCATAAATATCTGAGCACGCCATCCATAATACGCATTCTGCCCTCGATCTGAGCAGGGGCGGTCGGCTCAGACTCGAAATGAACGAAATAATAGAATGCTTCATGCATCTTCTCAATCTCGTAAGCAAGTTTCTTCTTGCCCCATTCATCGACGTCCGTCACGTTGCCTTCAAATCTCACGATCATATCCTTGATGCGTTCGATAAGCTCTGCTCTGGCATCGTCTTCGAGTTTTGCGCTGACAACTACGCACAGTTCGTACTTGTTCATGCTGCTTGCACCTCCTTATGGTCTCTGGCCCACCCTTGCAATCGGATGAGCAAGGAAAAAATGATACATCACAAGGAGGGATTATACCGTACGGCCTTGGGGAAATCAAGGGTAAAAAACGCCTAATTTCAGCAATTTTGCAGGCTTTTCACGGTGCACATGATATATATGTGACCTGTACGGATCTCACACCCTGATCTGATCAAACACCGCTCCGATCGGATCTGTGATGACCAGGTCAGCCCCGGCATCTCTTGCGGTCGCACTCTTGTTGATCAGGATCAGCTTGTGTCCCTTGCCCCTGTTGAAATAATCGATCAGTCCCGCAGCAGGGTAGACTACCAGACTGGTCCCGCCGATGATCAGCACTTCCGCTTCCGATATATATCTGACAGCGCTGTTCATGATGCCCATATCCAGGCCTTCCTCATACAGGACCACGTCGGGCTTGATGGTCCCTCCGCATTTTTCACATTTGGGGATCCCGTCCGCGTTCTTGATATACGCAGCATCGTAGAAAGCGCCGCACCTGGTACAGTAATTGCGAAGGACCGAGCCGTGAAGCTCCAGTACTTCCCTGCTTCCTGCCTTCTGATGCAGGCCGTCGATATTCTGTGTGATGACGGCCCTGACCTTCCCGGCCTCCTCCAGCTGTGCCAGTTTCAGGTGCGCAGCGTTGGGCTCGGCGTCCAGTGCCAGCATCTTATCCTTATAGAACTCGTAGAATTCCTCCGGCTTTCTCACAAAGAAGGAATGGCTGATGATCGTCTCCGGCGGATATTTGTATTTCATATGGTAGAGTCCGTCCTGGCTCCTGAAATCCGGAATGCCGCTCTCTGTCGATACTCCCGCTCCTCCGAAGAAGACAATGTTGCTGCTCTGATCAATGATCTCCTGCAGCTGCGCGATCTTGTTCATGTCCATACAGATACCTCCTTTATTGTGATAGATAACCCCGTGGTCTGGCCTTGTACCAGTGTCACTAAATGTTGTTGTGATCCTTCCGTCCGGTTCCAAAAAAAAGCCGGATAAAGAATCCCCTGCGCCGGGCATGCAGAAGAAGCATCTGCCGGCGGCAGGGGATGAAAAGGCACTGTTTATTTTGCGATATAGACCTGCTCCAGGACTCCCTGAAGAATCCTTCTGGTGGAGCTGTCTCCCGTACAGGTAGAAAGCGTCATCAGACGGTCCGATGTGGTCACGGTGACATCACCGCAGTCGATCTCGCTGCGGGAGAGCGTATCATCGATGAACTTCTGGAAATCTTCCTCCGTGAACCTGGTGGTATACGGGTCTCCTGTTATTCCGACAACGGCGCAGGAGATGATCCTGTACTGGAATATAAAGTTCGGCGTGAACATCCAGAAATACGGATTCTTGTCCAGCGTCTCCTGCTTCGTAAACAGCCGCAGCTGTCCGAACATGGACCCGTTCTTCATATTGTGCCCGTAGATCACCGTATTCTGATCGGTGAAATAGGGTGAATTGTCGCAGTTTTCAAAGATGCAGCCCGCGAAGTTGTCCACCTTGCGGAAGGTCCGGTGCAGGTAGAAATCATTGTCCTTCGCCTGGGCGACGGGATAGGACACATTGATCGCACCGACACGGATCCATCCGATCACCTCCGGATTAATCGCCTGAAGCTGTGTAAAGTCAACCGGATTCTTGAGAATCGGCAGAGACTTTGATTCCTCATTCTCCACCGTTGTCTCATACAGTGCATCCTCCAGCCTCTCTGGCAGCGTCTTCGGGTCTTCCAGCAGAGTGATATCCGTCAGGATCTTCTTCTGGTTCGGATCCTCCGTAGACTTCTGTGCAGGCTTCTCCGTAGGCTTCTCCACATCCAGGAAGTCGTCGTTCAACTCACTGTACTCATCACTCCCGGCCTTGTAAGCCAGATAATAGCCGATCAGTTTATATCCCGAATAGGCGAAAACACCGACCGCGACTACAAGAAGCAGCGTGAGAAGGAACGTCCCGAAACCGCTGCGCTTTGCGCGGACAGGCTCCGGACGGCGGCTGCTGCCGGAAGATGCCGGGCGTCTGCGATCACGCGGATCGTCGTCCCAGCGATCATCTTCCCACCGGTCGTCTTCCCACCGGTCCTCTGTATTTGAATTCCTATTTCTTGCCATATGGTACTCCTTCTTCTGTGCTGCCTGCCGTGCCGCAGAACGCCGGCAGACCGCGCAGATCCGGCATGCCTCAGATCAGGCTTCCGACTGTACGCGGATAAGGCAGCACGTCACGGATGTTGCTCACACCCGTCAGGTACATCACCGCACGCTCGAATCCAAGGCCGAAGCCTGCGTGGCGTGTGGTACCAAACCTGCGGATGTCCAGATAATACTTGTACTCATCCTCAGACATGCCCAGCTCATCGATCCTTGCCTTCAGAATATCGTAATTCTCTTCACGCTGAGAGCCGCCGATGATCTCTCCGATCCCCGGTACCAGGCAGTCCATTGCCGCAACGGTCTTGCCGTCTTCATTCAGTTTCATATAGAACGCCTTAATCTCTCTCGGATAGTCCGTCACAAAGACCGGGCGTTTGAAGATCTGCTCGGTGAGATATCTCTCATGCTCTGTCTGCAGATCACAGCCCCAGCTGACCTTGTAGTCAAACTTGTCGTTATTTTCCTCCAGCAGCCGGATCGCTTCCGTATAGGTAACACGTCCGAATTCAGAATTGATGACATGGTTCAGGCGGTCCAGAAGCCCCTTGTCCACAAACTGGTTGAAGAAGTTCATTTCTTCAGGAGCGTTCTCCAGGACATAGCGGAAGATAAACTTTAGCATGGCTTCCGCAAGCTCCATGTCGTCTTCCAGATCTGCAAATGAGATCTCCGGCTCGATCATCCAGAACTCTGCCGCATGCCGGGTCGTGTTGGAATTCTCCGCGCGGAAGGTCGGTCCGAATGTATAGACATTGCGGAACGCCTGGGCGAAGGGCTCTACGTCAAGCTGTCCGGATACGGTCAGATGGTCGTTGCGCGGAACATCTCTCCGGCGCCTTCTGCATCGGTTCCAGTGATGATCGGGGTGTGGATATATACAAAGTTCCTCTCCTGGAAGAACTTGTGAATCGCATACGCTACCAGAGATCTCACCCGGAAAGTCGCCTGGAACAGATTGGTCCTGGGACGAAGATGCGGAACGGTCCTCAGGTACTCCACGGTATGTCTCTTCTTCTGCATCGGGTAGTCCGGTGTGGATGCACCTTCCAGGACCACCTGCTGTGCCTGGATCTCGAAAGGCTGCTTGGCATTCGGTGTGGCAACCAGTTCACCCGTCACGATCACGGCCGAGCCGACATTGAACTTGCAGATATCCCCGAAATTCTCCAGCTTGTCTGAAAATACGATCTGCAGCGTCTCAAAAAAGGTTCCGTCATGCAGAACCAGGAATCCGAAAGTCTTCGAATCGCGGATCGAACGGACCCAGCCTCCGACCGTCACATTTTTACCGATGTATGCATCGCGGTTCCTGTACAGCTCCTTAACCGTTACAAATTTCACGTCCATGGTATCTTCTCTCCTCTGTTGATCTGAAACTTTCTGTCTATTATAAACACGCAGACGCGCTTTTTCAACGAAAGTATTCCTTAAGTACATCTCCCTTGCCATCACTTCCGGAATATGATATTCTATCCCGGCTGCCCTGGCACAGCGCGAGTGAGCGTCTGCAGTGCCGGGAAATAAATAAACGGTGAGTTCGTGACCATCCTCACCTTAAACAAAACTACGGAGGAAACTTAATATGAGAGACAAAAAGGTCCTGTTCCTGACACAGGCCGCGGTGATTGCCGCGCTCTATGTCGTGTTGTGTCAGATCTTCGCACCGATCAGCTTCAAGAATGTCCAGGTGCGGATCGCAGAATGTCTGACCATTCTTCCCGCTTTCACACCTGCGGCGATCCCCGGGCTGTTCATCGGATGTGTGATCGGCAACCTGCTCGGCGGAGCAATCCCGCTGGATGTTGTATGCGGAAGCATTGCAACTCTGATCGGCGCCCTCGGTACATGGTGGATCGGAAAGCTCGTCCTGAAGAATCCGGCCGCGAAAGCAACCAAATTCGCGCTTCCGCTGCCTCCGATCATCGCCAACACGATCATCGTTCCCCTGGTCCTATACTACGGCTATCTGATCACGGTTCCGACTATCTCGCTCTGCTGTTTAGTCCGCCTAACTCAGCCTGTTCTGTCCGCCCGCAATAGCAAGGCGGGTAAGGCGGGCGGACGCGAAGGCGCCTGCCGCAGAGATCTGCGGCAGGCGCCTCGCTCATATATTGAAAGGATGTATATGAAACAGATTACAGCGCCAAAGGCCTGACCTCCACGCAAGCTTGCTTGCGGTGGAGGGATGGGTGTTGGCGCGCCCCTACATGAGTGCGCAGTGGTGCGAAAGCACCATGAGAGCACGAATGCAGGGCGGATTGTGAAAGCGCGCAGCGCGAAACAATCCGTAATCGACATTTGATGGGTTCATTATTTGATGACTGCCAGAGACTTGCGGTCTGAGAACAGGGTCACCATTACTACGAAGACGATACCCTGAATCAGCTGCTGCATCTGAGTCGTCAGTCCGACCATGACCAGGCCGGTCGCCATGAAGCGATACATCAGGACACCGACTACGATGTTCGAGAACCTGACCTTGGCACCGCCGGAGATCGGCATACCGCCCAGGACCAGACCGATCAGGATCTGTGTCTCCAGCTGGTTACCGCCGGTGGATGTGACGGACAGGACCTTGATCGCATTGATGAATGCGGCAAATCCTGTGATGGCTCCTGCCAGGACGTATACCAGGAACTTGGTCTTGGTGACCTTGATGCCTGCGAATCTTGCGCCTCTCTCACTTGCGCCGATAGCTTTCAGATTGGCTCCGAAAGATGTGTAGCGGAAGAAGAAGAATGCGACCACCAGGCAGATCACGGTGACGGTCATCATGAAGGGCATGGTAGCCAGCTTCATCATGCTGATATTCGCCATGACCGGGGCTTTGGTCGTGCAGAACTGCACAACGCCGCGGAACAGGAACTGAGTGGACATCGTGACGATGAAGGACGGGATCTGCATGAATACGTGCAGCCATCCGTTGATTGCTCCGATCGCGGCTCCGACCAGAATTCCCATGATGATTCCAAGGATCAGGTTCTTATTGGAGAAGTAGCAGCATGCGATGCAGGCTACACCCATCAGAGATCCCTGTGAGAAATCCAGGCAGCCCATGGTGATGATAAAGAATACACCGATCGCTGCGATCATGAGCATGTACATCTGGCTCAGCTGGAGCTGCAGATTGTTAGGTGTTATGATAGCGCCCTTTGTAAGGATCGTGAACAGCACGATCATGAATAGAAATCCGATCAGAGGAAGGGCAGCTCTGAGACGCGGATTGTCAAGATCAATCTTTTTTCCTGCCATGGTTTCCTCCTTAAATCATCTTCTCGATCAGTGCGGTATCCGTAATGGACGGATCTCTTAAGAACTCACCGCTGATCTCGCCTTCCTTCATGATGAGAATACGATCACTCATACCCATCAGTTCGGGAAGCTCCTCGGAGATCATCAGGATCGACTTTCCTTCTTTGCGCATCTTGTCCATCAGAGCATAGATGTCTGCCTTGACCTTGATATCGATACCACGGGTCGGGGAATCCAGGATCAGGATATCGGATCCCTTGCCGATCCAGCGGGCAAGGACGACCTTCTGCTTATTTCCGCCGGACAGTTCGGATACGAACTGGTCGACGTTGACCATCTTCGTGGACATCTCCTTCGCGAACTTGTCCGCGAAGGCGTGAAGCTTCTTGATGCTGAGCACCTTGCCCATATCTCTCATGGAAGGCAGGGTGATATTGTCCATGATCGAGTCATTGATCAGCAGGGACTCATTGTCACGGTCTTTGGACGCATATGCGATCGAATGGTTGATTGCAGTGTTGATGTCATTGATCTGTGTGCCGTCCGCCAGTGTGACGGATCCGGTACGGTCAAAGGAGGCCCCGAAGCAGGCTTTGCCGACTTCATGCATACCACACTCACTCAGGCCGCCGATCCCGAGGATCTCGCCCTTGTGAAGCTCAAAGGAAACATTGTGGATCTCATTGCCGACGGAAACATTCTCGACCTTCAGCGCAACCTCTTCCGGAATCTTCTCACCGTAATCGGTACGATAGTAGTGCTCACCGAGTTCACGGCCGACCATCAGTTTCTTCAGGTCATCCGTCGTGACATCCTTCGCATTGACGGTATCGATATACTCGCCGTCTCTCAGGACCGAGACACGGTCACTCATCTCCAGGACCTCATCCAGGTCATGGGAAATGAAGATTACGCAGCTGCCCAGATCACGAAGTCTGCGCATGTGCTTGAACAGTTCCACACGTCCGCTGTGGTTCAGGGCTGTGGTGGTCTCATCGACAACCAGGACCTTCGGATCGAAGTAGGTTGACTTGACGATCTCAACCAGTTTTCTGTCCTCGAAGTTGTAGGTATCGATGATCGCGTTTGCACGGATACGGCTGAATCCATAGGAATCCAGAAGATCCTGTGCCTTCTTGTTCATGGCTGCCGTGTTCTTGACGCCATTGTGGATGAAGGGATCCTCTTCGCCGAGGAAAATGTTCTCTGCGACGGTAAGTCCGGACAGAGTTCCCATTTCCTGCACGATGATCGCGATGCCGAGACGGTTTGCGCTGACCTGGTTCTTGACGAAGATCGTCTTGTCTTCCAGGGCAAATGTGCCGCCGCCAAGGGTGTAGATGCCGGTCAGCATGTTGGTAAAGGTCGATTTTCCGGATCCGTTCTCGCCGATCAGCGCGTGGATCTCATGGCTGTAGAAATCGATCGATACATGATCAACAGCATGTGTGATACCGAACTGTTTGTCGATATCCGTTGCTCTGAGCAATACCTTGTTGTCTGCCATAATGCGCACCCTCCTCTCACTTGACGACCGCGCCCTTGACTCTCTTGGTAGTCAGAGCAACGATCACAAGAAGAACTATGCCCGTGACGATATTGTTGATCGTCGTCGGGGCGCCGAGTGCTACAAATCCGGCAAAGATCATGGAGACGATGTACTCGCCGACCACAACTGCGATAACCGGATGGCCGTATTTGCGGAATGCCAGTCCGAAGAAGGTACCCATCAGAGGCTGGAAGTTACGTGCCATGGATACCATGCCAGTCTTTGCGGTCATGGAGGTTCCGTAACTGATGGTCAGAAGGGCTTCCACTCCCAGGAATAATCCGAACAGTGTGAAACCGATTACTTTGTACTTGTCAACGTTGATACCCATGTTCTTGGCAACTGCTTCATTGGAGCCGATTGCCGTTGCATAAGTACCGACACGTGTATATTTCAGAATAAAACCGCACAGCAGGAACGCTGCCACCGCAACGATCAGGTTCAGCGGATACTGGCCGAACGCTCTCAGGTTCGGTCCGATGATCTTCTCGACAGAACCGGTCGCGAAAACGGCAAGTGCCTCGTAGATGAGTGCCATACCGGTCGTAACGATCATGGACGGTATACGCAGTTTGATGTAGAGCATACCGTTGATGAACTCAAGAAGGGCACCGCAGATGATCGGAGCCAGGATCAGTCCCGCATATCCAAAGTGCTCACTCAGGGTAGCTGACATAACGCAGCTCAGGACGATGATGGAGCCGACTGAGAAGTCGAACAGTCCCATTACAACGATGAAGTAGAAGCCGCAGCCGCCGACCGCATAGATGATGGCGTCACGCAGATACGTGATCATACGGTCCGGCGTACCGAATGTGGAGGGGCGCAGAATCTTGAATACTGCCCATACCGCGACGACAAGCGCTGCCATCAGAACGATCCCGAACCACTGGCTGGACTTAAACTTCTCCATAGAAGTTTGTTCTTTCATGTGTCTGTAACATCCTTTCAAAGTATGTTTCCGTATATGAGTTACGGCATATTAAAGGGGATCACGGATGTGATCCCCTCTTTTCTTTAAATAAGAGAATTCTACCGTTCTTATGAACTATGCTCTCTTTTGAATCTCACCGGTATCAGTCCGGTGCCAGCCTGATTACTCAGCCTCGGTCTCAGCACCTGCGCCGTGACGAGCCATAACGTCCTCGATGGACAGAGCGGAGCAGGCAGCCTCAAGATCTGCATAATCCATCTCGCCCATAGCAGTGAGCTCTTCATCGGTGTACGGAGTATCCTGTACGAAGTACTTGTCATAGTTCGCATAGTCTTCCGGAGATGCGACATACAGATACGGGAACAGAAGGTTCTTTCCGAACTCTCCGGCCGGCTTCAGATAAGACTCGTTGCCCTTGATCGCATTGTAGGTAAGAAGGAATGCGAACAGAGGATCGCAGTAATGTCCGCCGGACTCAGCAAACATTCCGCCGCTCTCAAGCTGAGCATCCAGATCCGGGAGGAAGTCAGTGGAAACAACATCGATCTTGCCGGTAAGGCCTTCAGCCTCGATCTCACCGATGGAGCCAACGAGCGGATCTCCGCCGCCGCCTGCTACGATCAGAGCGTCCATGTTGTCCGGATAGTTGGTGGAAATGAAGTTTGCGGTAACCTTTGCGCCCTCATCAGAGGAGGTGTTTGCATAAACCGGCTCGCTCAGAACTGCCTGATCATCCGGGTTTGCTTCGTTCCACTCGTCGATTGCCTTCTGATAACCTTCATAACGGGCAAGGAAGGTAGCATCGCCGACGGTCCAGCCTTCAAGCATGATGTTTCTGTCACCCTTCTCAAGAAGGAGATTAACCAGCGTGTAGCCGTTGGTGACCTCGTCCTCATGGACTGCACCAAGATAGTACTGAGACTGTTTTGCCAGCTCATAGATCGGAGCGCTCTCCTCAGCGGTGTCGCTGATGATGCGGAAGAACTGGGTCAGATAGACCTGGTTTGCTTCGCAGGTCTGGATTGCGGAAAGCATCTCAGAGTCTGCGGAGTTGCAGATGATGATACCGTCGCAGCCTGCAGAGCACAGAGTCTCAACAGAAGCGGTAACCTGCTCGGATACGTGGCCCTGGTCTACGTACTGAACCTCAACGCCAAGAGCTGCAGCAGCCTGGTCGATGATCTTCTTGCACTGAGAACCGAGAACGTCTGTGGAGCTCCAGATGGAGACACCGATCTTGATTCCGTCATCCGCATTTGCTGCGAAAGCCGGAACTGCACTTGCCGCCATAATGGTTGTAGCTGCAAGAGCAACAGCCAGCGCACGTCTGAATGCATGTTTCATAACTGATTCCTCCTTGATAGATATAAGTGTTGAAGAATGATGTGAACCGTGCACACTGCACGGCAGTTACACTAGTTAACTGCATTATAGAAACCCGCACAAAAGTTGTCAATGAACGCACGTTTGTTTTTCTGGATTTGTACGCACAATAAATGCTCGTTTAAACTGCTTTTGTACTGCATTATTAGTACAATTTCGATAAACCGACGTCCTTCACACGCTGCATATGCAAACACACACGCTGCGTCCCTTGAAAAACTTTTACAAAAATGAACCTCTTACCGGTTTTTTACAGCGGATTCACGAATGGCCAGTTTTGGTACAAATTCATATGTTGCATTGAAATTGGGATGACTGATCAGGTTCATCAGGTTCGACGCAACCTTCTCCCCCAGTTCCTCCATGGGATGCGCAGCGGATGTCAGCGCGACTGCGTTGAGCTCTGTCAGCCTGGAGTTGTCAATGGACGCAATGGAGAGATCCTGCGGAATGCGGATCCGGTGGGCCTGGCACAGCTCTGTAAGCATATACGCGACTTCGTCGTTGTAGCAGAATACGGCCGTGCACTCTTTGATCCGTCTCAGGATCCACTCGCTGGAGTGAAGGGAATCCATGAGGTCTGTCGTATCCACCCAGCATACCTTCTCTTCATCCAGCGGAATATGCGACTGTGCGAGCGCCTTGAGATATCCCTTATAGCGCTGGATTCCCTGGCCATCGTCATTTTTCAGGATACACCCGATCTTCGTGTGCTTCAGAGAGATCAGGTAATCTGTCACCAGTCGTCCGGCTTCCACATCATCCAGCGATACATGCGGGATATCGAGATCCGGATAGAAGGTGTTGAAGAAGATGACCGGAATGCCTCTGCTCCTCAGTTCCCGGTACAGATCCAGGTTGGGATTCGGGAGTGCGCTGGTAACGGGCTCTGCGATCACCGGATCACCGGAACCGCCTGCCAGCATATCCGTCAGGATTGTTCTCTCTGTCTCGCGGTGATTGTTGGTAAACATGATCCGGGTCGAATACCCCTCCGCCTGCAGGACCTGTGCCATAGCCTGGAGGATCCGGGGAAAGATATACGAGTCCGTATAGGAGCTGATGATGGTCACAGAACCGGAGCTTGGATATGCCTCCCTCCTGGGCATGGCATTCCTGATATAGCTGCCGCTTCCCTGGATCCGGCTGATCGTCCCCTCCTTCTCCAGTTCTCCCAGCGCCTGCCTGATCGTCTGTCTTGAAAATGAAAACCGTTCGCTCAGCTGTGCCTCTGTTTCCAGTTTATCTCCGACGTGCAGGTTCCCGGAATCGATCTGTTCATGGACCCATTCCACGACCTGCTGATACTTTGACATCTTTGCCATGTTCTTCACCTGCCTGTGCAGTAATAAATTGTTATATCCACTTTAGTTTAAACAACCAAAGGCTGTCAAGATGTGTTCGTACAAATTCCATGGATTTGTATTATGTGCACAAAAAAGCCCCGCCGGACAGCGGGGCTGTAAACCTGTAATTGTTTATTTTTCAATATAACTGTAGAACTCATTTCCGGCAGCCAGGAACAGATCGGTGGAATCCTGTATGCCGTAGTAGTACCATTCGTCTTCACCCGGATTCAGAAGGTATGTATTATATTCGTCGTAACCTACGATACATTTGACGCCTTCCTTCGTGTTAGCGAGGACCGGCCTGTCATGGGAGACGAAATACAGCACTTCATCCAGTGTGCACCCGGACAGGTCTACGATCGTTTTCCCGACGCCTTCTTCCAGTTTTTCCGGATCCAGCGTCCCGTTGGTAAATACCGACGGAACATCGGACAGATCCATCTCATATTCATTTTCCTTATCGCCTCTGACCCACACATAATTCTGGTTCTGGTCAAGCACGACGCCAAACAGTTCGTCTGCCTTGACGATCGCGTCATTCGGGTAGGTGTGAAGCGCATCCAGACCGCCTGCCGCATAGACGTAATACAGGGATTCCGGCTCGGGGTTCTGCGGCATTTCCACCATGTCGCCTCTTCCGGCGGCCATCTTGCTGTTTCCCACCGTCACTGTAGTGTCTGCAAGGCTTCCCCCCACTCGCAGCAGAACAACGGTCTGCCTGCGGGATTCCTGCTTGGTAGCGATTCCGAGACTTACATCCGCGGAGGTGTCCGTCGATACGATCTGGTCAGGGGTCGCCTCTGCGAACTGCACCCCGTTCCACGCAACTCTCTTCAGGTTCAGAAGATTGTCGGACTGTTCCACCCCGACTACATAGATGCCGTTGGGTTCATAAGTCTTGACGATGTTCCCTTCCCCGTCCGAGAAATTCATCCGGTACATCGGGAAGGTTCCGTTTCCGCCATGGGGAACGCGGATGTCATTCTCCCTGGCAATGCCGTAGACCAGGTCTTCCTTCATGAAGGTCAGCGGCCGGAGATATTCGTTCTTCTCACCGGTGATCTCCCGGATCTGTCCAGTCTCAAAGTCGATCTGCTCGATGGTCTTCGATCCGTACATCAGCCCTTCCTTGAGCCAGGCGAAATACCGTCCGCTCACCGATCCGCAGTAGCAGTCGTTGCAGATCCCGGAGGATATGGTCTCCACCTCGCCCGTAGTCAGGTTCACTTTCTGCAGCATGCCGTTCAGCAGGGTATAGACGGTCCTGCCGTCCTGAGTCATGTACAGGCAGTCATCCGTGTCGCGCTGCACCCGCTCCGTGTTCTGCGCGGTGCGCAGGAAGCACAGTTCATTGATCAGCGAACTGCCTGCATCGAAATAATAGATGCCGATCCCGTTGTCTCCCTCGTGGGCGCCGCGGTTCATATACCCGGATACCGCAAAGGTCACATCACCTTCCGACGTCACCTTCATGATCCGGATCGTGTTTTCCTTGTAGAAGTCGCGCTCATCCATGTCCGCCTGCTGCGGGAATCCGAATACTCTGGTAAAGATGCCGTTGGATCTGCGGCAGGTCCAGAGAACATTTTCCTGGACAAATGCGACTACACGTGCCTTCTCGTCGGCCATATATTCAACGCTCTTGCCTGTGACCCCCAGCAGGATACCCGCTTTGTCCGTCACCTGGTTGGAATCCGGGTTGAACACCTGATCCGTGGTCCGCTCGAAGTTCAGCAGGAAGACACGGCTGTCCGTGAATCGCAGACGGTAATACTCGTGTACATTGTACACTTCCGTGCTTCCGTTCTCTGCCGTTGCGGAGATCCGGTAATCCAGCGTCATCGTCGCCGTGTTCTCATTGATCTCGGTCAGGCGCGGTGTCGGTTTGTAGTAGATCTGCGGATTCAGGTCATCCCATGTGAGCTGCTTCACGCTGTCGTGGATATCCATATGGGCCAGCGTGTTCTCTGTGTCGGTCGTATCATCCGGCTCCACTGCCGCGCCGACGGTATCCAGGTCGGTCTTGTTGATGCACTTGTCCCAGAAACCCGCCGCAAAATTCAGATAGTCCGCAGTGTGCAGGCCGTCCGCCAGCAGTACATGGGTATAGTAATAGATGTTCCGGCCACCGGTGGTCACCTGCAGTTTCAGAACATACTCCTGGTTCATGAGCATTCCGCTTCCCAGCGTCAGCACCGAAGTGATATAGTCTCCGTCTTCCTCCAGCCTCACGACCTTCGTGTTCTCCAGAGACTGGGTGCCGTCGATGGTGACGACCTCATAGGAGACCGAATCCACCGAAGCCCCGAAGGTCTGGATACAGATGGTGACCTCTCTTCGCTCCGTCAGCGGCGTGATGGAGTAGCGCATCTGGCTGACATCCATCTCATGGTTATAGCCGTGAAGACAGTTGAAGTTGATCCCGCCCTGCCGCATATAGACCAGAGGGAACGTGGAGGTTGCCATCTCTGTCGCCGTATCCGGGGTGAACTGATTGATCACCCGGCTGGAGATCATGACAGCCAGCACATAGACCGCAATGAACGCGGCTATGCGTATGACTATGTTCCGAAATGTTCTGAATTGCTCGCTCAAGATGTTGAAGTCCTTTCAAAGCCACTGGATCGTGATGACCAGGAAGTCATCATCGGTGGCGTATTTGTTGTTCCAGGTAGTGGTCCCGTATGCGTTCATCAGATACTGGTCTGCATCATAGTACATCCGGTTGGTAAACAGCTCGAACTTGGCAGTCTCGTAGGCATCCCTCGTTCCGAACTTCATGACGATGCTGGAATCGCCGCGCTGCACCGATTCCATCAGTGCGTTGTAGATCACGCCATAGTCCCAGTTTTCATAGTACATGCCGTTGATACGATAATAGTTATAGGTGCTGTCCGTGCACGACGGCAGAGAGATGGTGCCGTCCGGCACATGGGTCGTGAGGATCTCCTCGTCCGTACAGCACAGATAATTGTAATTCGTGACGGTGATGCCGGTACCGTCTTCCTGGGCGCCTGCGAATACCGGGTCCCCCCAGGTGACGTCCACATGGTAATAGTTGCCGTCGATCCGGACGATATTCCATGCATGGTCGCCGCCGGACCGGATCGAACCGGTCACGTAGGTGCAGAAATAACCCATCCTGTGGCAGATATACTGAAATGCCTTCGCATATCCCGCGCACACCGACTGGTGATTGAGCAGCGCGCTCTGCATGCACTGATTGTCCGGCGCCTGGGCATTGTAGACCACCGTATCGATCAGGTATTCATAAACCGACTTGATCCTTCCGTAGTCGGACCAGCTCTCGTCGGTCTGCCTGATGCAGATATCCGCCGCCTCCTCCAGGCGTCCGCGGGTCATCTCCCGCTCATTTTCCGGAACCGTCGTCTCGATCTTATAACTGGAAACCTTTCCCGAGACCGCGTTCGACTGCACTTCGGCACCCGATCCGATCCAGAAGAGTTCCGGATGATCCGCCAGAACCGCATAATAAGCCGTCCAGAAATCCTCCACCGAAACCTCGGCATAGATCTGCGCACTGTCTTCTCCTGCCGAGAGGCGCGAATACAGCTCCCGGTAGATCTCATTGTACTTCGACGGCAGATTGTTGAAATAATACTCCTCAACTCCGCCGTTGTCCCACTGGGTATCCCCCTCCCGGTAATATGGATTCTCCTCCAGCCCGGACCGCACTGCCATCTGCTTCACGAACGTACGCGGCAGCAGGGCAAATGCAGCACCCGCGATCAGAGCGATTGTAAATAACAGTCCTAATACTTTCTTCATCTATCCCACTTGTCACAGAGGCGGTTGATCTCCTCTGTGAGTTTCCTGATATCCTTGTTTGCGCCGCCGTCATTGTGGCGGATCACCATGAGCAGGCGGTCTCCCGCTGCCATGAGTCTTGCATAGGCATTCGCGGCTTTCTTTGTCTTCGATGAGACTCTCCGCAGTCCATCCTCGCCCTTCTCAGCACGCTGTACCTGGGCTCCGCCATCCTGGCGCACTGCCTGCCTTGCCTGTGCCTCTTCCTTCTCGATCGGAACCGGCTGAGCTTCCACCTCAAAGGTTCCGGACGCCAGATCGAACCGTGTGCCGGAGAACGGGGCATAGGCGCGCAGTCCCAGTTCATTGATCAGTCTGTCACGGAAGAATTCCGTGACCTTGTCTTCGCCATGAGTGACGAACACCATCTCCGGCTTCACTTCCATGGCGCTGATCCATGCCATCAGTCCCTTGTCATCCGCATGGCCTGAAACACCCGGAAGCTGGCAGATCTCTGCTCTCACTTCGATCTCCTCGCCAAAGAGTTTCACGCTCTCGGCTCCGTCCAGTATGGAGCGGCCCGGCGTTCCGACTGCCTGGTATCCGACGAACAGGACCGTGCTCTCTTCTCTCCACAGATTGTGTTTCAGATGATGCTTTACACGTCCCGCATCGCACATGCCGCTGGCAGAGATGATGATCTTGGGCTGTTTGTCGTCATTAATCGCCCTGGACTCTTCCGAGGTGACAGCAACCTTCAGCCCTTCAAACCCGATCGGATTGATCCCTTCCTGGAGCAGTTCCATCGCTTCTTTGTCAAAGTCGGCAAACATCCTCTCGCGGAAGATATTCGTCGCTTCGATCGCCAGAGGTGAATCTACCCAGACCTGGAATCCGTCGTGCCCTGTGACCAGTCCATCCTGTTTGATCTGACGGATGAAATAAAGCATCTCCTGGGTACGTCCCACGGCAAAGGACGGAATCACCACATTGCCGCCTCTGTCGAAGGTCCTCTGGATCACGTCCGCCAGTGCTTTCGCATAATCCGCATGTTCGGGTCTGTCATGGGTACGGTCGCCATAGGTTGACTCCATGACCACATAGTCCGCGCCTTTGAGATAAACCGGATCAGAGATCAGCGGCTGGTCCGTATTGCCGATATCACCGGAGAAGATAATCTTCTTCGTGATGCCTCCCTCTGTGATCGTCACTTCGATAGAACTCGATCCGAGAAGATGGCCGGCATCCACAAAACGCACCGTGATACCCTCTGCGATCCACTTCTCCTCCTCATATTCCATACTGACGAAGCACCGGATCGCATCCTCTGCATCCTTCCTGTCATAGAGCGGCTCTACCTGAGGTCTTCCGGCACGTTCCGCCTTGCGGTTCTTCCACTCCGCTTCAAATTCCTGTATGTGTGCGGAATCCAGCAGCATGATGCGGCACAGTGCCGCGGTTCCTCCGGTGGCAAAGATCTGCCCCTGGAACCCTTCCTTGCACAGCAGTGATCCATGTGGGCATGCGTCAGGAGCACCATATCGATCTCGGATGCCGGCACAGGGATCGGTTCATTTTCATACAGATCCTGTCCCTGTTCCATTCCATAATCGACCAGGATCTTCTTCCCACAGGCTTCCAGATAGTAACAGCTTCCAGTCACTTCATGCGTGGCTCCAAGAAATGTAAGTTTCATATCCTGACTCCTCCCTGCGGACCTCCGCCAGATCCCCTGCCTGCACGCCAGGGGGTTAGACTCTTTCCACACAGTTTATCAGAAAACCATGCGGATGTACAACCTCCGCGGATCTGCCTGCTCCATGATTGTCTCAACTGATATTCAAGTGTAAGAGTGGTATGCAGGATGATCAGGATGATATAATCAATATACTGTTACAGAATAACCGCCGATCGTCGCTGTGAAACGGCTTATCAGCCTGACGCGGAGGACCTTTACTATGAATAGAATCAATACAGGTACATTCTCGATTCAGGATCTGTGTGTATGGCATGTTGTCCTTGCCATCTGTGCCATTCTCTTTATCCTGATCAATTCCGGGAAAGAGCGTCCTCTCACGAGGGCGGTCCGCTTCGGCTGCTATGACCGCGAGCGAATCTCTCAGGGGCAGTGGTGGCGCCTGCTGACGGTTGGCTTCACACACATCCGGCCATGGCATATCGCCATGAACATGCTTGCTCTGTACAACCTGAGCAGTCTGGAAAGAATATACGGGCATCTGTGGTTTGCTGTCATTCTGCTTGGCTCTGTCATTGGCGGAAGTGTTTTTGAATATGTCATCTCCAAAACCCGTTACTCTGTCGGACTTTCCGGCGGTCTGTACGGGCTCATGTTCAGTCTGATTCTTCTGATGATCCACTACCACTCCACATCCGGACTTCGCAGCATGGGGATCACGCTTGCCATGAACCTGGCGATCAATTTCATGCCCGGGATCGCCTGGCAGGCGCATGTCGGAGGCGCCATCACCGGCCTGATCCTCACGGAGATTTTCCTGCTCATACACTAGTCTGCGGATCCACTGATCTGAAGATCCAGGGAGCCTGAGGAAGAATCCTGCATCCGCCGCAGAAGTCCATATCCGGCAAGATAATACTGAAGAGTGCCGGGCAGCATCCGCTGCCCGGCACTTCCTGATCTGTCTTCTATTTTTCTTTCTTCTGTCGATATCACTCAGCAACTGCTTTCCTGACGGCTAAGCGAACGATATCTTTCCTGCTCAGCAGTCCTTCTGCCGGATCCTCACACTCCTAGAAGTGCTTTGGCACTGTTCAGTACGGTTGCAACAGACGCGCCGTCTATACTGTCAGAGTTCATCAGGGTGATTGCACTGTCGATCACGGTCTTTACTTCCGGCTTGCTCTGCGCAAGGGCATCCGCTGCGTTACTCAGGACACTGATGATCGCATCCTTATTTGCAGCCGCGTCAGAATTGGCCAGCGTGATCGCGCTGTCGATCAGGCCTGCGACAACTGAGAAGTCTGCGGCTCCTTCCGCCTCTGCCGGTGCTGCGGCATCCTCTGCAGGTGCATCCTGCGAACCTTCCGCTGCGGCATCCTGCGCTGCATCCGGATCTTCCGCCACTGCCAGAGAGGTTCCTGCATCCTGTGCGTCGGCCTGTGCCGGGGCATTGTCCGGTGTATAGGTAAGCTTCAGGAGTTCGTAGGGAGAATTGTAATCCGCCTGAATGAGCAGATACTGTCCGTCTCCTGACAGCTCCACTTCGTTGTACTTGACTTCCACGATCACATTTCCATGCCAGTCAATGACTCCGTAGTTATAATCCGCATCTGTGACGGAATAATACATTCCGCTTCCGCCATACATCGCACGAACATTCTCATACTGGGAAACGTCGGTATCCGTACCGTCCGCAGCCAGAATATGCATCGCTCCGCCCATGTCTGTATAGGTCGCGGAAGCACCATTGTTCTCACAGTTGTCTTCTGCAATGGTGAAATCGCAGGTCACGGTGCCGCTCTCATCCACATATCCGAGCTTGTGATCCCTGACAACCGCATAGTAACCGTAATTGTTGTATGCGTAGCCGGAATAGTCGTTTTCTGCGGTTGCAGCGCCATAGAATGCACGATCGATGTCTTCGTACTCTACAGGGACCACAACCGTACCGGTCTTGTCGATCAGCCCGTACACTTCACCGCTCTCGAGACGGTTGACCACTTTGGCATAATCTCCGTCGAAGGAATAGATGGATCCAAAGGATGCCGGAAGGATGACATTGCCGGCTGCATCTTTCAGTCCATACTGGCCATTTTCATAAAATGAAATGACCTGATCGTCTGCTCCGGGTGCTTCGTCATAGACATACTTCAGCGGTTCCGGAGTCTCCACCGGCGTCCACGTGGAATCATATGCGGTAATGCTGCCGTCCGATCTGTTCTCAATATTGATATAGTTTCCATATGCATGGGAGTCCAGATACTGGTCACGGGCAAGGGAACCTGCCTGTGTGACAGAACCGTCGTCTCCTGCATAGTAAAAATCCACATGATCGATCAGATAGTATCCGTCCCCAAGCAGTGCCTGATAGTCATACTGGTCCGCGGTCGCCTCGTTCAAAACGATCGCTTCGATCCAATGTTCATTTTCAAAATCGATCTCACCGTAGGTGCACGGTACAACCTCCTTGCCGCTGAGATTGACTGCTCCGACTCCATTGACACCGTCTTCAGGCTCAACGATCACGGTAAGGAATCCGTACTTTGAGTCATAGCCGACTCTTCCGTAAGACTTCTCGGTCAGTACGTTGCCGTCCAGATCAGCAAGAACTTCTCCTCCGTCTTCCGAGTACATCTCCAGCAGGTTCGTATTGTCGACCCAGCCTCGTACATTGTCGCGTGTCCCCAGGCTTTCCAGCGTGGTGCCTGCATACGCAAAGCTTCCCATCGCAACAGTTGCTGCTGCGCAGAGTGCGATTGTCAGTAAATGTTTTCTCATGCTCCACCTCCTGTGTATACGATCATTGTCAGGTATCATTCTCCATTCTGTTGTGGGTGCGTCCAATCAGCCTTATTGTACAGGAATCAGGTCTGATAGGCAATCAATAACATAGACTCTACCCGCACAGACAGGGCATCTGCAACTTCTGTACCATCCTCTGCCCCCGCATCAGGGCAGTCTGCTGAGCAGTTCCCGCCCGTGCTCCTTCAGCCATGCATGGTCCCTGTAATAATCCGGGTAGACCCGCAGGACCTCACTGTAGAAGCGCTTCGAATGATTCATTTCCAGGCGGTGGCACAGTTCGTGGACAACAACACTGTCCAGAACTCCCGGAGGGGCCAGGCACAGCAGGCAGTTGAAGTTCAGATTGCCCCTGGCGCTGCAGCTTCCCCACCGGGTCCTCTGATTGCGGATCGTGATGTTTCCGTACGTAACACCCACAAGCGGCGCGTAGTGCGCGACTCTCTGCGGGATGACACGAGCCGCTTCCTGCGCGGGTCAGCTTGCTGACCGGATGCTCTGCCTCCTTCGCTTTCCTTTCTTCCTGCTGGCGAAGATGCCTGTCGATCCAGTTCCGGGACCGTTCCACGAAGGCATCGATCTCCTTCAAGGATACTGTCATTGGCGCACGGACGATCACCCTGCCGTCCTTCACCTGGATGCCGATCGTCCTGCGCCTGCTTCGGATCAGATGATACTGAATGTCCTTCTCCATACTGCTGTATTGTCCTTCCCTGTTTTCCGGCCTGCTGATCCTTCCTTTTTCCCTGAACTGTGCAAAAAAGTATAACACTGCTCATTCACAATCCGCAATGAATCTGCTACACTTGCCTGTGGCACTGAATATTATTCAGATGTGGAGGTATACCATGAAGCATTATGACGTGATTATTATCGGAGCCGGCCCCGGCGGAATCTTCTCCGCTTACGAACTGACCAGGCTCTGTCCGGACCTGAAGGTCGCCTTGTTCGAGACCGGCGCTCCGCTCGAAAATCGCAGGTGCCCGATCGATGGTGATAAAGTCAAGACCTGTATCCACTGCAAGACCTGCTCCATCATGAACGGATTCGGCGGGGCAGGCGCGTTTTCCGATGGAAAATACAATATTACAAATGAATTCGGCGGGACGCTCTATGAATACATCGGCAGATCCAAGGCCATTGACCTGATGAACTATGTCGACAAGATCAACGTGGAGAACGGCGGCGGAGTGACGAAGCTGTACTCTACCGGCAACTCCAGGTTCAAGACCATCTGCCTGAAGAACAATCTGCATCTGCTGACTGCATCTGTCCGGCATCTTGGCACCGATATCAATTATGAGGTGCTTGAAAACATCTATGCGGATCTGAAGAACAAGGCGGATTTTTATTTCCATACACCGGTCCGCAGCATCCGGTCCCTGGCGGCAGAAAACGCAGAAGAACATGACAGCGCGGCAGAAGGGTTCGAGATCGAGACGGAGAAAGAAACCTATACCTGTGATTACTGCATCGCCTCTGTCGGACGCAGCGGAAGCAGCTGGATGGAAGGTGTCTGTGATTCCCTCGGCATCCGGACCCGCTCCAACCAGGTTGATATCGGCGTGCGCGTCGAGCTGCCGGCAGCGGTCTTCCAGGAGATCACGGATGAGCTCTATGAGGGTAAGATCGTCTACAAAACCCAGAAATACCAGGATCTGGTCCGCACCTTCTGCATGAACCCGAAGGGAGCGGTCGTCAATGAGAATACCAACGGCATCGTGACCGTCAACGGACACAGCTATGAAGATCCGGCCAAGCAGACCGAGAATACCAACTTCGCACTGCTTGTATCCAAGCATTTCACGGATCCGTTCCACGACAGCAACGGCTACGGCGAGTCCATCGCGCGTCTGTCCAACATGCTGGGCGGCGGCGTCATCCTGCAGCGCTTCGGCGATCTGATCCGCGGACACCGCAGCACGGAGAAGAGGATCTCCAAGTCCTTCGTGACGCCCACCCTGGACGCGACGCCCGGCGACCTGAGCCTGGTCATCCCCAAGCGGATCCTCGATGACATCATCGAGATGATCTACGCGCTGGACAAGATCGCTCCTGGAACTGCCAACGACGACACCCTTCTGTACGGCGTCGAAGTCAAATTCTACAACATGAAGGTCGAGATAGACAAAGATCTGCAGACCAGCCACAAAGGACTCTTCATCATCGGAGACGGAAGCGGAGTCACCCATTCACTCTCCCACGCTTCAGCCAGCGGAGTGTATGTGGCAAGGTATATCGCAGATTGGATGGGATAAGGCGTTCCTTGCTGCCCTCTGTACCAATGTTTCTTCTTCCATGAAAAGACTGGGTATTTAGAGAGTGCTTTATCGGCATAATATCACCGGTAAATAAAAGAGAGCAAAAGACAGTTTACATCTTTTGCTCTCTTTAATATTATTGCCTTCTCAAGTTATTGATGTTCCCTAAGGGTCAATCTTCATCATACGGAACATAGTGTGCCTGCTCGTATGCCCTTACGGATGCAATGTAAGATGCGAAAGCGGCCATATCCGCTGTAGTCATCACGCCTACATACCGGTGTGAAGCAGGATAAGCATAGAACCCGATGTCCCTTGATGTAAATCCGGTCTTGTTATCTACAAGGAAACTGTTGAGTACATCGACGAGATTATCACTCGCATCTGCAAACGACGTCTTAGAGGCTTCACTTGATGTCCAGGGAGATCCATCTGAACTGACTCCGGAATTGAAATATTGAACTTCCGTTCCCGGGGTTATTGCATTGATATTGAATGGGAATGAATGATTACCACTATAGGTGCTGGCAGTGCCATTATAGGTTTCAGAATTATTATAACTATATGCAATCGTCGCATTCGGATTGCCGTCAATCGGGATATACATAGCTGTCACATCTGCATAAGCTTCAGTGTCTCCATCTGTATATTTGTATGAGCTATCGTATGCAACAGAAACGACAAGATTAGAACCCTGCACAGCCAAACTGTATGTGCAAACTCTCGAAGACCTGCCCTCCCATGAAGCTCGGTCTGTATCAGTATTGCCAGTCGTTACGGAGATCGGATGCTTCGCTATATATGAAGCCAGCAGCCTGATCGGGTTGCCCAGAGCCTTCTTGGTCTTG
>OMSN01000053.1 GCA_900313765.1 uncultured Eubacteriales bacterium | reverse complement strand
CCTGGAACTGGCAGAGCAAGAACCCAAACGGGTACAGAGACTGATCGCTCACAGGATCTGCCTTGGTATAGGATATGAATCAGAGTCTCCGGCATTGCTGCCGGAGGCTTATTAGTTGCCAACCGTTTATTTTTATGTGATAATGGCAACTGCTTAATCGAGACTTTCAGGGAGGATGCGCATGAAGTGGACTAAGTTCAGGCTGAAGACAACAACAGAAGCGGAAGACATCGTGATCTGCGCGCTGGCGGACGCCGGTGTGGAGGGTGCTCAGATCGAGGACAATGTTCCTCTGACGCAGGAAGATCTGCAGCAGATGTTCGTGGATATTCCGCTGACGGCAGGCCCCGATGACGGGACAGCCTACCTCAGCTTCTATCTGGATGAAGACGAGGATGTGGACGCTGTTCTTAAGAGGGTGGAAGAGGAACTGGACGCGCTTCGGCAGTTCTCCGATATCGGTCCCTGCACCATCGAGCGCTCCGAGACAGAGGATACGGACTGGATCAACAACTGGAAACAGTATTTCCACCAGTTCACCGTGGATGATATCCTGGTGATCCCATCCTGGGAGAAGGTGAAGCCGGAGGATGAGGGCAAGAAGATCCTGCACATCGATCCGGGCACAGCGTTCGGGACCGGCATGCATGAGACGACCCAGCTGTGCATGCGGCAGCTGAAGAAATACGTCACTGAAGGCTGCGAGGTACTGGACGTAGGTACCGGCAGCGGCATCCTGGGGATCGTTGCGATCATGCTCGGGGCAGGCCATGTGTACGGAACGGACCTGGATCCCTGCGCCATGGATGCGGTGAAGGAGAATCTGGAAGCAAACGGCATTGCTCCTGAGAAAATGCAGGCGATCATCGGCAATCTCATCGATGATAAGGAGACGCAGGATCTTGCAGGATATGAGAAATATGATATCGTGACAGCGAACATCCTGGCGCCGGTCCTTGTCGAACTGACGCCGCAGATCATCCATCACATGAAGAAAGGCGCTGTCTACATTACTTCCGGAATCCTGGATGTGAAGGAGAAGGATGTGACCGATGCCTGCCTGAAGACAGGACTGGAAGTGATCGAAGTCTGGAAGTGATCGAAGTGACGCATCAGGGAGAGTGGGTCAGCGTGACTGCACGCAAAAACTGACTGAGGACAGAAACGATGTACCGATTCTTTATCGAAGAGTCCAATATTGACACGCAGGAGGGGAAGATCCGCATCGTCGGCGATGATGTGAACCATATCCGCAATGTGCTGCGTATGAAGAGCGGAGAGCAGATCCTGCTGTGTACTGGGCAGGAAGGCGACCCGGTGGAATATCTGTGTGAGATCGATGAGATTCGATCTGATGAAGTGACGGCACGGATCCTGGATCTTCAGAAAAATGCGAGAGAACTTCCCTCTGACCTGTACCTGTTTCAGGCACTGCCCAAGGGTGACCGTTTCGAAAATGTGATCCAGAAATGCGTAGAGCTCGGTGTCCACGAGATCATCCCGGTGATCACGGCAAGGACAATCGTGAAACTGGATGAAAAGAGGGCAGCCAGGAAAACGGAGAGATGGAATGCGATCTCCCTCGCGGCTGCCAAGCAGTCCAAGCGGGCCTTTGTGCCGGAAGTGACGAAGCCCCTGAACTGGAACCAGGCACTGAAGAGTGCAGCAGGACTTGACAAGATCCTGGTTCCCTACGAGAATGCTCAGGGGATCGCCCATACCCGCCAGGTGATCGATGAAGTGAATCCGGGAGAAAGCGTCGGGATCTTCATCGGGCCGGAAGGCGGTTTTGAAGAAAAAGAGATAGAGCAGCTGCTGGCACTGGGGGCAGAGAGCATCACGCTGGGACACCGGATCCTTCGGACCGACACAGCCAGCCCGGCGATCCTTGCCATGCTCATGCTGCATCTGGAAAGTGATGAAGAATAAATATGGAAGTATATCTGGATAATTCCGCAACGACCCGGGTCTCGGAAGGTGTGATGCAGATCGTTGAGAAGACCATGAGGGAAGATTACGGCAATCCGTCTTCAAAGCACATCAAAGGGGTGGAAGCTGAGCGATACCTCAGAGAAGCAAAGGAGCGGATCGCTTCCACGCTTCGAGTGACCCCCGCAGAGATCTTCTTTACCTCCGGAGGTACCGAGTCCAATAACTGGGCACTGGTCGGCGCGGCATGGGCCAACCGCAGAGCAGGCAATCATATCATTACCACGGCAGTGGAACACGCTGCGGTACTGCAGCCGCTCAGCATGCTGGAGGAATTCGGGTTCAGGATCACGCATCTTCCGGTGGATTCGCTCGGACATTTCGATCCGGAAGGTCTGAAAAGAGAACTGTGTGACGAGACGATCCTGGTATCGACCATGTACGTCAACAATGAGATCGGGGCGGTGGAGCCGGTCGCCGAAGCAGGTAAGATCATCGCTGCCTATAACCGCGCACACAACCGGTCCATCCTGTACCATGTGGACGCGATCCAGGCCTATGGCAAGTTTCGCATCTGGCCGAAGAAACTGGGGATCGACATGCTGTCTGTGAGCGGGCACAAGATCCATGGTCCGAAAGGAGTCGGTTTCCTCTATATCAAAGAGAAAACGAAGATCCGGCCTCTGGTCTACGGAGGCGGTCAGCAGGGCGGTATGCGTTCCGGAACAGACAATGTCCCCGGAGCAGCCGGTCTGGGCGTTGCCGCGATGGAGGCATACACGGATTTTGAGCAGAAAGTCGCCAGCATGCTGCAGTGCAGAAGGCGTCTGATCGCAGGCTTGAAGGAGATAGACGGAACCTGGCTGAATTCAGAGGAAGATGAGAGCAAAGGCGCGCCTCATATCGTCAACTGTGCATTTGAAGGCGTGCGTTCCGAGGTGCTGCTGCATGCCCTGGAAGACAGAGGCATCTGCGTATCCTCCGGTTCTGCCTGCTCTTCCAATAAAAAGATACCGGTCAGTTCCGTGCTCCAGGAGATCCATCTGAGAAAGGATCTGCTGGAATCGGCGATCCGGTTCAGCTTCAGTGACCGGACTACGGAGGATGAGATTGACTATACGCTGGAAGTGCTGAAGGAACTTCTTCCGGTCCTTCGAAAGTACAGCCGGAGATAGACGACAGACAGGCAGACTGCCTGCGGA
This sequence comes from uncultured Eubacteriales bacterium, assembly GCA_900313765.1. Lineage (GTDB taxonomy): Bacteria > Bacillota > Clostridia > Lachnospirales > Lachnospiraceae > Porcincola. The sequence goes on along the minus strand of OMSN01000053.1, from coordinate 6,749 downwards.
TGCACAAGGATACATGTACAGGGCTGCAGGAGACAGGGCAGCAGGGGAAGGAATATGGTATTTAAAACATTTTTACTGAAATATGGCGAGATCGGCATCAAGGGAAAGAACCGCGGACAGTTTGAGGACGCGCTGGTGCTGCAGATCAGACACGCACTGTCCCATGTGGAAGGGGAGTTTGACGTACACAAGGAGCAGGGCCGCATCTATGCGGACGTGCTCGGAGACGATGACAGCTTTGATCCCGATGAGGTGATCGCTGCGCTGCAGAAGGTTTTCGGACTGGTCGGCATCTGCCAGGTCATGAAGGTGCCGGTGGAGGATCCGGATGCGATCGCCGAGGATGCGATCCGGTACATCGCGCAGACCTATGACATGGTTCCCGTGGAGAATCCGGTGGAAGGCTCCAGCGAAGGAGTGCCCTTTGAGCCGGATGCGATCACATTCAAGGTGCACACCCGCAGGGCCAATAAACACTATCCGGTCAGTTCGATGGATGTGGATGCGGAAGTCGGCGCGAAGCTCCTGGATGCTTTTCCCGGTAAAATGAAAGTCGATGTGCATGACCCTTCCATGATGCTCTATATCGAAGTGCGCGATGAGGTCTTCATCTATTCGAAGATCATTCCGGGACCGGGCGGAATGCCGGTTGGCACCAACGGAAAAGCGCAGCTGCTCCTGTCCGGCGGTATCGATTCCCCGGTCGCAGGCTGGATGATCGCCAAGAGAGGAGTGACCCTGGATGCGACTTATTTCCATGCGCCGCCCTATACCTCAGAGAGAGCCAAGCAGAAGGTGGTCGACCTGGCGAAGCTGGTCGCGCAGTATTCGGGACCGATCCGTCTGCATGTAGTCAACTTTACGGATATTCAGCTGGCGATCTATGACAAATGTCCGCACGATGAACTGACGATCATCATGCGCCGCTTCATGATGCGCATCGCAGAGCATTTCGCGAAGCAGGATGGTTCCCAGGCGCTGATCACAGGCGAATCCATCGGCCAGGTTGCGAGCCAGACGATTCAGAGCCTGGTATGCACGGATGATGCTGCATCGATCCCCGTGTTCCGTCCGCTGATCGGATTCGACAAGCAGGATATCATTGATATCTCACTGAAGATCGGAACTTATGAGACAAGCATTCAGCCGTTTGAAGACTGCTGCACGATCTTCGTGGCCAAACATCCGGTCACGAAACCGCGCCTGGATATCATCAAAAAATCAGAAGAGAAACTGTCTGATGTGATCGATGGTCTGATGGAAGAGGCGGTCAAAAACACGGAGACAATCGTGATCCGCTGACAGAGAACGCAAACAAGGCAGCTGTCCCGCACAGGGCAGCTGCCTTGAAGAAGATCCAATTCTTATAGATGGAGTTCTGACGCTCAGATCATGTAGGGCTTCAGGATCTCAAGAATCTCATCCAGATTCTCTTCTGCATGGATGCTGAGGTCGATCGGTCTGGACAGATCCAGGCTGAAGATACCCATGATGGACTTGGCATCGATAACGTATCTTCCGGATACCAGATCGAAATCATTGTCAAACTTGGTGATATCATTGACGAAAGCTTTGACCTTGTCGATGGAATTAAGAGATATCTGTATTGTCTTCATAAGTGATAGTCCTCCAATAATGGTGTATATGATTCTCCCTTAAATGGGTGAAATTCGTATAAACATGCTCACAGCATGCTCATGATTAGTGTATCGTCTTGACTTTCAAAAGTCAAGGCAGGCAGGTATGAAAGAAAGATGAAATTTACAGGCAGAAAAGCAGCTCTGCATACTCTGGGCTGCAAAGTAAATGTATACGAGACGGATGCCATGCGCGCGATGCTGGAAGAGGAGGGGTTTGAGATCGTTCCCTTCGACGCTCCTGCGGATGTCTATGTCATCAACACCTGTTCTGTCACGAACATTGCTGACCGCAAGAGCCGCCAGATGATCCACCGGGCACGGAAAATGAATCCCGATTCCGTGGTTGTTGCAGCAGGCTGCTATGTACAGACAGCCCTCGACAAGACAGGGAAGACAGTGGATGCGGATATCATCCTGGGAACCGGAAGAAAGAGCGAACTGGTGAGAGAACTGGAACAGTTCTGGGCCAGGGACGGCGCACGGTACAGTGTCGGGGATGTCATGCATGAGAAGCAGTTTGAGAAGATGGAGCTTCCGCGCATTGAAGGCCACACCCGTGCCTACATTAAAGTTCAGGACGGCTGCAACATGTTCTGCAGCTACTGCATCATTCCCTTTGCAAGGGGCAGGATCCGCAGCAGGGATATGGAGAACATCCGGAAGGAACTCACGCAGCTTGTCCAAAGCGGTGTGAAGGAAGTGGTCCTGACAGGGATCCACCTGTCTTCCTACGGAGTGGACTTTCAGGGAAATGTTGCCGACGCCTACGGGGAGCAGGGAGAGAAGAAGACCTGGCAGCAGCGCTCCAGGCTGATCGATCTGATCGAAGAGGTCGCCCGGATCGACGGGATCGAGCGGATCCGTCTGGGATCTCTGGAGCCGACGATCATTACCGAAGAGTTCGCACAGCGCATCAGCAGGATCGGGAAACTGTGTCCGCATTTCCATCTGTCGCTGCAGAGCGGGTGTGACAGTGTGCTGAAGAGGATGAACCGGCACTATACTTCGGAGGAATACAGGAGCAGGGTGGAACTGCTGCGGAATGTGTTTGAGGAGCCTGCCATCACAACGGATGTGATCGTCGGTTTTCCGGCAGAGACACCGGAGGAGTTCGAACAGACCAGACAGTTCCTGGAATCTGTCAGGCTGTATGAGACCCATCTGTTCCGTTATTCGATGCGCGCCGGGACGGCAGCTGCGGCAATGAAGGAGCAGATCCCGGAAGATGTGAAAGAACAGCGGCTGGAGATCCTGTCGGCCCTGAATAAGGTCTGCGGCCGTGAATTTGAAGAAAAATGGAATGGGCGGGAAGCGTCCATGCTGGTGGAAGAGGAAGCCCGGATCGACAAAGATGGATCTGTCTGTGTGCCGAATGCAGGTGCGCTGCCCCTGCATGCAGGAGCACTGATGGAGCGGATCGCAGCCGGTGAGAAGCTCTACACGGGGTATACGAAAGAGTACATCAGAGCCTTCGCATTTTCCCGCGAGGACATCAGAGGGCAGATCATAAATGGAAAGTTGACTGTTGAATCTTTGCCGCTTTTCGAATATACTTGAGTCTAGGAGATTCTGTTCATTCTTCAATTGTATTGAAGTCGAAGACCAGGCGGATTGCAGCCGCGTTCGGGAGAAGGTATCGAGGACTGTAGATTATGGCGGACATTTATAATACTCAATATTTTAACGTAGAGACTGATCCGGAGATGCGCGTCAAGAAGGTTCTTGAGCTTGTTTATGTTGCAATGACGGAGAAGGGCTATAATCCTGTTAACCAGATCGTCGGTTACATCATCTCTGGTGATCCGACTTACATTACGAGCCACAAGAACGCGCGCAGTATGATCATGAAGGTCGAGCGCGACGAGATCGTTGAGGAACTCCTCAAGGAGTATATCCGCAACGAGGCATGGAAGAGACGTTCATGACAGAATCTGAAAACAGACAGCAGAGCAACGGCGGAAGTACTTACAGTCGGGTCCTCGGACTCGATTATGGTTCCAAAACAGTAGGCGTGGCGGTGTCAGATCCGCTCCGTCTGACTGCACAGGGTGTGGAGATCATACGAAGAAAGAGCGAGAACAAGCTTCGGCAGACACTCGCCCGTATTACTGAGCTCGCATCCGAATATCAGGCCGAGACGATCGTTCTCGGTTTTCCCCGTAATATGAATGCGACAATCGGAGAGAGAGCAAGGGCAACCATCGAGTTCAAGGCGATGGTCGAGCGCCGTACGCAGCTTCCTGTCATTTTGTGGGACGAGAGGCTTACTACGGTTGCGGCAGACCGCGTGATGGACGAGACAGGTGTGCGTAATCATAAAGACTATGTGGATGAGATCGCAGCAATGCTGATCCTGCAGGGGTACCTGGACCGGGTGAATGCCGGACTTCCGGTGCCGGAGGTGAAGATAGATGAAGAGTGATCTGACAAGAATTACACTGGAAGCCGGACCGAATGGCGAAGAAGTGGATTTCTATGTGCTGGAACAGACCCGGATCGCAGGGAGAGATTATCTTCTTGTGACAGATGCCGAAGACGGCGACGGAGATGCCTATATTCTGGAGGATATCTCCCGGGACGGCGAGCATGACGCGCTGTACGAATTCGTGGAGGATGACGCACAGCTGGAAGCACTTTCGAAAGTATTTACCCAGATGCTGGACGATATAGCTCTGGTTTAACATGACATCTTATTGTTTTGACTGAAATCGTGAAAGAGAGGATATTTTGAGCAATAAAACAAAACTGAAGATCATACCGCTGGGAGGACTGGAAGCCATCGGTATGAACATCACTGCATTCGAGTACGAGGATTCGATCATCGTAGTCGACTGTGGTCTTGCGTTCCCTGAAGACGATATGTACGGGATCGACCTGGTCATTCCGGACATCACGTACCTTCTGGAGAACGCGGACAAAGTGAAGGGATTCGTATTCACCCATGGTCATGAGGACCATATCGGTGCGCTTCCCTACATTCTGAAGCAGCTGAATGTGCCGATCTATGCCACCAAACTGACCATGGGGCTGATCGAACTGAAACTGAATGAACATGAACTGATGAAGACGACCCGCAGGAAGGTCATACAGCCCGGCCAGTCGATCAATCTGGGACAGTTCCGGGTGGAATTCATCAAGACCAACCATTCCATACAGGACGCAGTGGCACTCGCCATCTATTCTCCTGCAGGAACCATCGTACACACGGGAGACTTCAAGGTCGACTTCACGCCGGTATTCGGTGATGCCATCGACCTTCAGCGATTCGCGGAGATTGGCAGAAAAGGTGTGCTTGCCCTGATGTGCGATTCCACAAACGCCGAGAGACCCGGCTATACGCCATCGGAGAGAACGGTCGGCAGAGCATTTGACACGATCTTCTCCGAGCACAGGAACTCCAGACTGATCATCGCGACCTTTGCGTCCAACGTGGACCGTGTGCAGCAGATCATTGACACTGCATACAAGTATGGCCGTAAGGTCATTGTGGAAGGCCGGTCCATGGTGAACGTGATCTCCACTGCCGAAGAGCTGGGATACATCAGCATTCCTGAGAATACACTGATCACTCTGGAAGAGATGCGGAATTATCCGGATGAGAAGCTGGTGCTGATCACTACCGGAAGCCAGGGAGAGTCCATGGCAGCTCTCTCAAGAATGGCTGGCGGAATCCACAAGAAGGTGCAGATCAAGCCGGGCGATACGATCGTATTCTCCTCACATCCGATTCCCGGAAATGAGAAGAATGTATCGAAAGTCATGAATGAGCTGTACAGCAAGGGGGCTGAGGTTATTTTCCAGGACGCGCATGTGTCCGGACACCCCTGCCAGGAAGAGATCAAGCTGATCTATTCGCTGGTGAAGCCGCGCTATTCGATCCCTGTTCACGGTGAGTACCGGCACAGGGTCGCTCAGGCGAGGATTGCCCGCATGCTGGATTACGACTCTGACCATATCCTGATGATCAACAGCGGAGATGTGCTTGAGATCTGTGACGATGCGGAAGATCAGGCCAAGGTCACCGGGCATGTCACATGCGGCGGGATCCTTGTGGACGGTCTGGGAGTGGGCGATGTCGGAAACATCGTACTGAAGGACCGCCAGAGACTGGCAGAGGACGGCATCATTATCGTGGTGCTTACCGTCGATTCCTACGGCAATGTGATCGCAGGCCCGGATATTGTGTCCCGTGGTTTCGTCTATGTGCGTGATTCTGAAGAACTGATGGATGAAGCGCAGGAAGTGGTAGAGGACGCGATCGACTCCGTGCTTGAAAAGGGCGGCAGTGAATGGACGAAGATCAAGAATGCGATCCGTGATGAACTGGGTGAATTCCTGTGGAAGCGGACGAAGCGTAATCCGATGATCCTGCCGATCCTCATGGATGCGGAAGTGTAACCGGCAGCAGATTAAGAAGGACCGGATATACAGATGGATATGACTGTTAAGCGCTGCGTGGATGAGCTGCTTCGCAGCCTGCGCAGCTGCAGTGAATACCGAGAATACGAACAGGCCAGGCAGAAACTGGATGAAGATCCGAGGAAGCGGAAGAGAACGGATGAATTCCGAAGGAAGAACTTCCTGCTTCAGAATTCAGAGGAAGGTCGAAACATGGAAGCCCAGCAGCAGATCTCCCGGGAGAGAAGGGAACTGCGGAGGGATCCGGTGATCGATGAGTATCTGCGCACGGAACTTGCCATGTGCAGGCTGCTGCGGCAGATCAGCCTGAGACTGATGGACAGCGTGGACCTGGATCTGGATTCCATGGAGGATATTCTTTCATGATCTACAGTGACAGGCTGCGCACATTTCTCTATGCCCTGGAAGGGCCGCGCAGAGATAGCGGGTATCCTTTTGATGCACTCAGGAGCGCGGCGAAGAAAGATGGCGTTCCGATCATCCGGCCGGAAATGGAACGGTTTCTGCAGGTCCTGCTGGAACTGAAGAGACCGCAGCATATCCTGGAAGTCGGCACTGCGATCGGGTACTCTGCCATGTGGATGGCGTCCTGTACGCCGCCGGATACCAGGATCACAACCATCGAGAATTATGAGCCGCGTCTTATGGAGGCACGCAGGAATCTGGCCCGGTGTCCCTGGAGAGAGCGGA
>OMSN01000026.1 GCA_900313765.1 uncultured Eubacteriales bacterium | reverse complement strand
GAGTACCTTAAGAAGAATGATATCGAAGGATATCGTGCACTGATCGCGAAGCTTGGTCTTCGTAAATAATTACGATTTCAAGCACCCGGACCGTTCCTGGGCCGGGTGCTTGCATGTTGACAAGACGGAATCATCATTCGAGGCAACTGTAAAGCTGATCTGCAGCCTCGCAGGTAAGTTTTCCAGTTGATTCGGAGATGAGTTTCGTCAGAAAGACCCATATATGTGTCCTGAGACAGGATTCATCAATGAAAGGAGTACCCATGCAGAAAGGAAAGAGATTTTCCATGGAACTTGCCGGACGTACGCTCAGCGTAGATGTCGGCAGAGTCGCAGCCCAGGCAAACGGTGCAGCGTTCATGCATTATGGTGATACCACCGTTCTGTGTACAGCAACCGCTTCCGAGAAACCCCGTGAAGGAATTGATTTCTTCCCGCTGTCCGTCGATTTTGAAGAGAAGTACTACGCAGTCGGCAAGATGCCGGGCGGCTTCAATAAGAGAGAAGGAAAGGCAAGTGAGAACGCAGTTCTGACTGCCAGAGTCATCGATCGTCCGATGCGTCCGCTCTTCCCGAAGGATTACCGCAATGATGTCACTCTCAACAATCTGGTAATGAGTGTGGATCCTGAGTGCAGACCGGAACTGGTGGCCATGCTTGGTTCTTCCATTTCAACCTGCATCTCCGATATCCCGTTTGACGGCCCCTGTGCCATGACTCAGATGGGACTTGTGGATGGTGAGTTTATCGTCAATCCGTCCCAGAAGCAGTGGAGCGAAGGCGATCTTCAGCTGACGGTTGCTTCCACTTCCACCAAGGTCATCATGATCGAAGCCGGCGCGAATGAAGTTCCGGAAGATAAGATGATCGAGGCGATCTATAAGTGCCATGACATAAACCTGACCATCATCGATTTCATCAACAAGATCGTTGCGGAAGTCGGCAAAGAGAAGCATTCCTATGAGTCTGCCGCAGTGCCGGAAGAGGTGTTCGCAGCTCTGAAGGAGATCGTTCCGCCTGCAGAGATGGAGACAGCAGTCTTCACAGATGTCAAGCAGGAGAGAGAAGAGAGCATTCGTGTCCTGACCGAAAGAGTCGAAGAGGCGTGGGCTGAGAACGAAGAATGGCTTGCGATCCTCCCGGATGCAATGTATCAGTATGAGAAGAAGACTGTCCGCAAGATGATCCTGAAGGATCACAAGAGACCGGACGGAAGAGCGATCGATCAGATCCGCCCGCTGGCTGCAGAGATCGATCTGATTCCGAGAGTACATGGATCTGCGATGTTCACAAGAGGACAGACACAGATCTGCACAGTCACCACACTGGCTCCCCTCTCTGAAGTACAGAGGGTGGAAGGTCTTGACGAGAATGTCACTGAGAAGAGATATATCCATCAGTACAACTTCCCGTCCTACTCTGTAGGTGAGACCAAGCCGTCCAGAGGACCGGGACGCCGTGAGATCGGTCATGGAGCTCTTGCAGAGAGAGCGCTGCGCCCGATGATCCCGTCCAAGGAAGAATTCCCGTACGCGATCCGTCTTGTCTCTGAGACATTCGAATCCAACGGTTCTACTTCCCAGGCATCCATCTGCGCATCCACGATGTCTCTGATGGCTGCAGGCGTACCGATCAAGAAGCCGGTAGCCGGCATCTCCTGCGGTCTGGTGACCGGAGATACCGATGACGATTACCTGGTTCTTACCGATATCCAGGGTCTGGAAGACTTCTTCGGAGATATGGACTTCAAGGTTGCAGGTACCCATGATGGCATCACAGCGATCCAGATGGATATCAAGATCCATGGTCTGACCCGCCCGATCGTAGAAGAAGCGATCGCACGCACCAAGCAGGCAAGAGAGTACATCCTGAATGAAGTCATGACTCCCTGCATCGCCGAGCCGCGCGCTGAGCTGTCTCCGTATGCACCGAAGATCGTCCAGATCACGATCGATCCGGCGAAGATCGGTGATGTTGTCGGACAGAGAGGCAAGACCATCAATGAGATCGTTGCCCGCACAGGCGCCAAGATCGATATCGATGAAGACGGAAGCGTCAATGTATGTGGTACCGATATGGATGCGATCAACAGTGCGATCGAGATGATCAAGATCATCACAACAGAGTTCGAAGAGGGCCAGATCCTCTCCGGTACCGTTGTTTCCATCAAGGAATTCGGAGCATTCATCGAGTTTGCACCGGGCAAGGAAGGAATGGTTCACATTTCCAAGATCGCCAAGCACAGGATCAACCGTGTGGAAGATGTCCTGACACTGGGTGACAAAGTCACTGTCGTGTGCCTGGGCAAAGACAAGATGGGAAGACTGTCCTTCTCCATGAAGGATGTGAAGCAGGGTCCCTATCAGTCTGCATGATCATATTCATATTGAATGAGCTTATAAGGCCGGAGACATCTGTCTCCGGTCTTTTCGTGTATTGGGAAATGATTCATTTGGACTTGACAAGTGATGCTGTATCCGTACACCATAAGATATAGTGATGACGCTGCAGACAGTCTGCGGCATGCAGGAAAGAACTGCACAGAGGATATAAGGAGGTTCAGGATGGCTGTATCGGATTATGTGACTGGGTATGAACATATCGGTGTTCCGACCAATGATATGGATGCTACGATCGAATTCTATGAGACACTCGGTTTCAGCAGACTGTATGAAACCGACAACGGCGGGAAGGTGATCTTCTTCGGACTGGGAGATGTAGTCATCGAGACCTATGAAAAGCACGGAGAGGCTGCCGAGAAGCGCGGTGCAGTCGATCATATCGCGCTGATGGTATCGGATGTCGACAAGGTATGCGAAGAGATCCGCAAGACGAAATATCCCGTGATCGAAGGACCGAATACACTCCCATACTGGGAGAATAATTACTATTATTTCTCGATCATGGGCCCGAACAGTGAGGTAGTTGAATTCGGTAAGAAACTCTGATCTGCGGACAGCGGGAACAGAAAATCCTGAATGGGGCAAAAATAAAAAGACTGCTGCATAGAATCATGCGGCAGTCTTTTGTATCCTATGAAAACAGTGTGTGCAGATCTTCGAAGAACTGCGGGTAGGAGATGTCCACACATTCCGCATTAAGAATCTGTGTGGTCCCTTCTGCGTTCAGCCCCGCGACCGCAAGACTCATCGCGATGCGGTGGTCACTGAAGCTGTCGATCTCAGCACCGTGAAGCGTCCGTCCGCCCTCAATGATCATCCCATCCTCTGTGGCCGTGATGTCGCATCCCATGGAGGACAGTGCCTGTGTCATGGCCTGGATCCGGTCGGATTCCTTCACCTTCAGTTCGGCAGCATCCCGGATCACCGTACAGCCTTCGGCAAAGGCTGCAAGAACCGCACAGACTGGCAGTTCATCGATCAGGGTCGGGATCATTTCACCTCTGATCACGGTTCCGTGAAGGGAAGAACTTTGTACCAGAAGATCCGCCACGGGTTCACCTCCCTGTGAGGATTCATTCAGCAGTTCCAGGCGCCCTCCCATGTCCCTGACAACTTTCAGAATACCGGCGCGGGTCGGGTTGATTCCTACATTGCGGATGAGCACCTCACTGCCCGGCACGATCAGTGCTGCCGCTATGAAATAAGCTGCGGATGAGATATCACCGGGAACGACGATCTGCCTACCGGACAGGACCGGGTGCGGAAGGATGGAAGCCTTCCATCCGGACTCCGTCTTCTGCGAATCTATACTGGCGCCAAAACCTGCCAGCATCCGCTCGGTGTGATCACGGGAGAGGGCAGGTTCTGTGACACAGGTCAACCCATCGGCGTACAGCCCGGCAAGCAGCACACAGGACTTCACCTGCGCGCTTGCAACCGGAGAATCATATTCAATACCATGAAGATTCCCTCCGCTGATATGCAGCGGGCAGCATCCGTTCTCCTTCTCGGAAACGATACGTGCCCCCATCCTGGTCAGAGGGACGATCACGCGGTTCATGGGCCGCCTGCAGATTGACGCGTCACCGCTCAGGATGCTGTCAAATGACTGTCCTGCCAGGATGCCGCTGATGAGTCTGGTGGTCGTACCTGAGTTGCCTGTGTAGAGAAGTTCATCAGGTCTGGACAGACCATGCAGTCCTTTGCCATGCACGGTTACAGTGTCCTTCTCACGGTCCACATCCACGCGGATTCCCATTTTTTCAAAGCAGGAGATCGTGGAGAGACAGTCTGCACTCATCAGAAAATGAGAAGCCTGTGTGACTCCGTCTGCAAGCGCACCGAACATCACCGCTCTGTGCGAGATGGATTTATCTCCCGGAATCTGTACTTCCCCCCGCAGCGCTCCGGCTGCCTGAATGGATCTGTTCATTGTATCTCAGTACTCCTGTCAGTCATTTTCCCATACCGTATAGCGATGGTGGCGGAGAAGGGCGATCGCCTTTCTCATCGGATCCTCTTCATAGAATTCGATGGCAAGTGCTCCCTGTTCATAGCTTCGGTTATGGATGATGGATATATTCTTGATCGAGATGCCGTTCACAGCCAGCACCGTTGCGATCGTGGCGATGGCACCGCTTTCGTCAATGATGTCGCAGTAGATGCGGTAGCTCTTCTTCACAGGGCCGTGGGATGCAAAACTGAAGGAATTGCGGTAATCACGGCTCTGCTCAAACATCTTGTTGATGTAGCCGCCGTCTCCGGCGCACATTCTGTCTCTTGCCTGGATCATGTGGTCCAGGAAGGTATCCATGACCCTTGATATATTCGTGTTGTTCTCGACACAGATGGATTCCCACATCTGCGGAGAAGAGGAGGCAATGCGGGTGAGATCCCGGAAACCGCCTGCGGCAATGGTCTTCATATATTCCTCTTCCGAGTCCAGATCATGCACGGTATTCACCAGAGAAGCCGCCACGACATGCGGCAGATGGCTGATGGCGGCGGTGATGAAGTCATGCTGGTCCTGATCCAGCACCAGAGGAAGCGCCTTGAGCTTCAGAGTAAAATTGCGGCACCTCTCAAGCTTGAGGGCAGAGACTTCTGCGGTCGGAGTCAGGATATAATATGCGTTTTCAAACAGATGATCCGTTGCATGGACAATACCGGACTTCTCAGAACCTGCCATGGGATGTCCGCCGATAAACTGGCCTGCGAGTCCCAGTTCTTCCACGGCTTTGTGGATCGGTGATTTGACGGATCCCACATCTGTCAGGATACAGTCTGCCGACAGAACCTTCCGGATGGCGGGCAGTGCTTCAATGTTCGTTTCCGCAGGGGCACACAGGAAGATCATACTGCATTCGGAAAATGCAGGGTCACCCGGACCGCTGCAGACATCATCGATCAGGCCCTGGTTCAGTGCGTTCCTGCAAGTTTCATATGACCTGCTGCAGGCAATGATCCTGCAGGAAGGCTCTATCTTTCTCAGATTCTTCGCAAGGGACCCGCCGATCAGGCCGAGTCCGAAAAAACCGTATGTATTCATATTTATTCCTGCTTTCGGATAATTCTTTTGCGATTTCAACTGTTAAAGTGCATTACGCTCATAAAGTATGCCACAAGGGTCGCGAAATCGCAAGGGCAGTATGGCGAAATCCATAAAAGTCTTGCATTAAAGAAGGGCTTTTAGTACAATGTTTGCAGTGGGCTCATGCCCTAATTTCGTGAATGGAGGAATTACTTATGAATGTTTACACCACTGAGAAGATCCGCAATGTCGTCATCCTGGGACATGGCGGAGCAGGCAAGACCAGCCTTGTAGAGGCTATGGCTTTTCTGTCAGGCATTACTTCCAGAATGGGAAATGTTGCTGACGGCAACACAATCAGCGACTATGATAAAGAAGAACAGAACAGAAAGTTCTCTATCAGCACTTCGGTCGTACCTGTCATCCGCAAGGATGTGAAGATCAATGTCCTGGACGCACCGGGGTACTTTGATTTTGTCGGTGAGGCAGAAGAAGCAGCTGCGGCAGCCGATGCTGCGATCATCGTGATCAACGGCAAGAGCGGCGTGGAAGTCGGAACCCAGAAGGCATGGGATCTGTGCGAGAAGTACAGCCTGCCGAGAATCTTCTACATCTCCAACATGGATGTGGAGAATGCTTCTGCAGTCAAGGTCGTTGATGAGCTGACCGAGCTCTACGGAACCAAGATCGCTCCGCTGTATCTTCCGATCCGTGAGAACGAGAAGTTCGTAGGCTATGTGGATGTGGTATCCCAGAAAGCATACAAGTATGTAGATAAAGAGAAGAAGAACGAGATTGATGAGCCGGCCGACATGAAGGACGACGTCGCAGCACGCCGTGACTCCATGCTTGAGACTGTCGCCGAGACCAGTGAGGAATTCATGGACAAGTACTTCGGCGGCGAGGAGTTCACCGAAGACGAAGTTCTCGGTGCCCTCAAGCAGAATGTCTGCCAGTGCGACATGTGCCCGGTGGTGATCGGATCCTCCACGAATCTGCAGGGTGTAAACATTCTTCTTGACGATGTAGTCCGTTATTTCCCGAGCCCGGCTGAGCGTACGATCGCCGGCAAGGATGTCAAGAATGACAAGGAATTCAATGCCGATTACAAGGCGGATGCAGCCAAGAGCGCATTTATCTGGAAGACCATCGTCGACCCGTTCATCGGTAAGTATTCTCTGGTCAAGGTTGCTTCCGGTTCTCTGAAGCCGGATGACATGCTCTATGACACAGAATCCCAGGACGAGTTCCGTGCAGGCAAGCTCTATGTCATGTGCGGCAACAAGCCCCAGGAAGTTCCGGAACTGAAGGCTGGTGATATCGGAGCTATCGCGAAGCTTGATGCTTCCACCGGTGACACCATCTCCACCAAGGCTGCTCCGGTCCTGTTTGAGAAGTTTGATGTCTCCACTCCGTACACCTACAAGAAGTACGAAGCGAAGAACAAGGGTGACCTGGACAAGGTCGCACAGGCACTTGCCAAGATCGGTCAGGAAGACCTGACCATGAAGACCGTCAATGATGCCGGCAACCATCAGACACTTCTGTATGGTATGGGCGACCAGCACCTTGACATCATCATCAGCAAGCTGAAGACCAAATATAAGGTCGATGCAGAACTGAGCAAGCCTGCAGTAGCATTCAAGGAGACGATCCGCAAGAACAGCGACGTCGACTCCAAGTATAAGAAGCAGTCCGGCGGACACGGACAGTACGGACACGTCAAGATGAGATTCGAGCCGTCCGGAGATCTGAACGATGCATATGTATTCGAACAGGTCGTCGTCGGCGGTGCCGTTCCGAAGAACTTCTTCCCGGCAGTTGAGAAGGGTATCGCGGATGCGGTCACAGCAGGACCGATGGCAGGTTATCCGGTTGTCGGCGTCAAGGCAGTTCTGTATGATGGTTCCTATCATCCGGTTGACTCCTCCGAGCAGGCATTCAAGACCGCAGACAACATGGCGTTCAAGGATGGATTCATGAAGGCCGGTCCGGTTCTTCTGGAGCCGATCGTTTCCCTGCATGTAACCGTTCCGGACAAGTACACCGGTGATGTCATGGGCGACCTGAACAAGAGACGCGGACGTGTTCTGGGAATGAACCCGGATCACAAGGGCAACACCATTGTCGATGCGGATGTACCGCAGAGCGAACTGTACGGATATTCCACTACACTTCGTTCCATGACCGGCGGCAGCGGAGATTTCGCATATGAATTCGCCCGCTATGAGCAGGCTCCGGCAGATGTTCAGGAGAAAGAGATCGCAGAGCGCGCAAAGAGACAGGATTGATAAGTTTTTCTTTCAAATTGTATGCGGCTGTGATATAATGCCGAGGAGCAAGTTGCTCCCGGATTGAGAGCATTTTCAGACATTACTTGGAAGGAGGCCTCAGATATGAAGCACATCAAGACTCTGAATACCAGATCGCTTCAGGAGAGCATGAAGAAGGGCGGCTGCGGCGAATGCCAGACATCCTGCCAGTCCGCATGCAAGACCAGCTGCACGGTCGGCAATCAGACCTGTGAGCAGAAGAAGTAATCCTTCACTCTGGTACGTATTCATCTGAAACCGAGACATTGATATACAATTTGACAGGCTGTCGCAGATAGCACCTGCGACAGCCTGTTCTTTGGAACTTTTTGGAGGCCATTTTGGTTCATCAGTACCACAACAACGGATATAATATCGCACTGGATGTGGACAGCGGCAGTGTACACATTGTCGATGATCTGGTCTATGATGTGATCGCAAAACTGAAAGACGACCCTGAATGTCCGGATGAGACAGTCATTGCATCTGTCTGCGGACGCTATCCGGAAGCGGATGTGAGAGAGGCTCTGGAGGAGGTCCGGTATCTTCAGAAAGAAGGACAGCTCTTTGCCAGAGACATCTACAGGGACTCTGTTCTTGACTTCAGAAAGAGACAGACCGTCGTCAAGGCACTCTGTCTTCATATTGCGCATGACTGCAATCTTGCCTGTGAATACTGCTTTGCCGAAGAGGGAGAGTATCACGGAAGACGCGCCCTGATGTCCTATGAAGTCGGTAAGAAAGCACTGGACTTCCTGGTGGATCATTCAGGCAGCCGCCGCAATCTGGAGGTAGACTTCTTCGGCGGCGAGCCGCTCATGAATTTTCAGGTTGTGAAAGATCTGGTCGCTTACGGAAGATCTCTTGAGAAAGAGAAGGATAAGCACTTTCGCTTTACGATCACGACAAACGGTGTTCTTCTGAATGATGAGATCATGGAATTCTGCAATGCCGAGATGGACAATGTTGTCATGAGTCTCGACGGCAGAAGAGAAGTGCATGACCGCATGAGACCATTCAGAAACGGCAAGGGCAGTTATGACCTGATCGTACCGAAGTTCCAGAAGTTCGCGGCTTTAAGGAAAGCTCTTGGAAAGCAGTTCTATATTCGAGGCACCTTTACCCACTACAATCTGGATTTTGCCCAGGATATCCTTCATTTTGCGGATCTTGGGTTTGATCAGCTCTCCATGGAACCGGTCGTGGCCCCTGCGGACGCCCCCTATGCGATCCGTCCTGAGGACATACCGGTCATCTGTCAGCAGTATGATATCCTTGCCCGGGAGATGATCCGGCGTGAGAAGGAAGGACGCGGATTCACTTTCTTCCATTTCATGATCGATCTGACCGGCGGTCCCTGCGTCTACAAGAGACTCAGCGGCTGCGGAAGCGGAACGGAATATCTTGCTGTGACCCCCTGGGGAGACCTTTATCCGTGTCATCAGTTCGTCGGAAATGAACAATTCCTGCTGGGCAACGTGGAAGACGGGATCCTGCGAACCGATATCGTAGACACATTCAAATGCTGCAATGTCTATTCGAGAAAAGAATGCAGCAAATGCTTTGCCCGGTATTACTGCAGCGGCGGCTGCGCTGCCAACTCCTGGAATTTCCATGGACGCATCGACGATGTATATGAGATCGGATGTGAACTGGAAAGAAAGCGGGTGGAATGCGCGATAATGATCAAAGCCGCACTTGCAGATGCAGGCGTTGAGGGTTAAACTATCAACAAAAAAAGTAACCAGAAAAGAGGAACAAACCAATGAACAAGAGAAATGCCAGGATTACGCTGATCGCTTTTGCTGCCATTCTTGCAGTGCTGGTCTATACAGCATTCGCAGGATGGGGAGAGACCGGATCAGGAGCGGCGAAAAACATCAAGCTCGGACTCGACCTTGAAGGCGGTGTGTCGATCACCTATCAGGCAGTGGAGGAGAACCCGTCCGCTGAAGACATGGCAGATACAGTTTACAAGCTGCAGCAGCGTGTAGACGGTTATTCTACCGAAGCATCTGTCTATCAGGAAGGCAACAACCGAATCAACATCGAGATCCCGGGTGTCTCCAATGCAGACGAGATCCTTGAAGACCTCGGTAAACCGGGTTCCCTGGAGTTCCAGCTTGCTGACGGTACGGTTATCCTGGATGGTACGCATGTTGTATCCGCAGAAGCTGCTTCTCAGAGAAATAATATGAACAACACGGAATATGTTGTTCAGCTTGAGTTCGACAAAGAAGGAACACAGGCATTCTCCGATGCAACCAGCGCTCACGTCGGCGACATTATCTCCATCGTGTACGACGGTGAAGCTGTCAGCTCACCCAGAGTCAACGAGGCGATCACAGACGGCAAGTGCGTCATCACCGGTAACTTCACCATTGAATCCGCACAGGAACTGGCATCCTATATCCGTATCGGTTCCCTTTCCCTGGAACTGGAAGAGATCCGTTCGAACGTAGTAGGCGCTCAGCTCGGACAGAGAGCTCTGAGCACTTCTCTGATCGGCGGCCTCATCGGTCTTGCGATCGTCATTCTGATCATGATCTTCGCATACAAGATCCCCGGAATCATCGCAGGATTTGCTCTTGTCATGTATGCGGCACTTGACCTTGTTGCACTGAATGCATTTGACATGACTCTGACACTGCCGGGTATCGCAGGTGTTATCCTGTCGATCGGTATGGCAGTTGACGCAAACGTCATCATCTATGCCCGTATCCGCGAGGAACTGGAATCAGGCAAGACCGTCAAGTCCTCTATCGACATCGGTTTCAAGAAGGCTCTGACCGCCATTATCGACGGCAACGTCACCACGCTGATTGCGTGCTTCGTCCTGAATCTGATGGCTACAGGTTCCGTTAAGGGCTTCGCACAGACACTTGCACTTGGTGTTGTCCTGTCCATGTTTACGGCTCTGGTCATTTCCAGACTGCTTGTAAATGCATGCTATGCACTCGGACTTCAGGATCCGAAGTACTTCGGCAAGGCTATCAAGTTCAACCTTCTTCATATGGTAGAGAAGAGGAAGCTGTTCTTTGCCATCGCAATCATCTGCATGCTGTCCGGTCCGGTTTTCTGCGGCATCAACTCTGCAAGAGGAGCCGGCGCTCTGAACCTCTCCATGGAGTTCAGAGGCGGTACTTCCACGGATGTTACCTTTAAGGATTCCTTCACGATCGAAGAGATCGATGCACAGATCAAGCCTGTGATCCAGGATGTGATCGGAAGCGCCGAGATCCAGTCCCAGAAGGTTTCCGGCGGAAATGAGATCATCTTCAAGACAAGACAGCTGAGCGTGGAAGAGCGTCAGGAACTGACCAATGCCCTGAACGAAGCATTCCCGATCGAGACCTACACCGACAATGCGGGCAAGGAAGCTCTGTCAATCAACTTCGAGACGATCTCCTCCACAATCTCCAATGAGATGAGGAAAGACGCTGTCATCGCTGTTATCATCGCAGTCATCTGCATGCTGATCTACATCTGGTTCCGTTTCTCCGATGTACGTTTCGCATCCGCAGCTGTCATGGCTCTGATCCACGACGTCCTGCTTGTATTCGCATCCTATGCGATCGTCAGGATCTCTGTAGGCAACACCTTCATCGCAGCCATGCTGACCATCGTCGGTTACTCCATCAACGCTACGATCGTTATCTTTGACCGTGTGCGTGAGAACCTGAAAGAGCGCAGGAGAGATGAAACTCTCGAGGAACTGGTTGACAAGAGTATCACCTCAACCATGACCCGTTCCATCTACACCTCACTCACCACATTTGTGACCATCGCAGCACTCTACATCGTAGGTGTTCCGTCGATCAAAGAGTTTGCACTTCCTCTGATGGTTGGTATCCTGGCCGGCGCGTTCTCATCCGTCTGCCTGACAGGTCCGCTGTGGTATGTGCTCCGCAAGGCGAAGGATAAGAGGGATATGGCAGCGGCAGCAGCACAGGCAGAAGCAGCTGCTTCCCAGAAGATCACGGCAAGCAAGAAGAAAAAGAAAAAGTCCGCAAAATAATCAACGGATATAAAACCATAAGATGAATGAGACAAAAGGGCTGTCGCAGCGATGCGGCAGCTTC
This sequence comes from uncultured Eubacteriales bacterium, assembly GCA_900313765.1. Taxonomy (GTDB): domain Bacteria; phylum Bacillota; class Clostridia; order Lachnospirales; family Lachnospiraceae; genus Porcincola. Next base: position 61 of record OMSN01000026.1, on the reverse strand, counting down.
TTTGACAAATGCTGATCTTTATCAATACAGGAGAGGGTGTATGGCATACAGGGATTGCGAA
>OMSN01000307.1 GCA_900313765.1 uncultured Eubacteriales bacterium | reverse complement strand
AGTCAATCTCAACTTTGTCTGCATTACGACCGGCAGAATAGTATGCAGCGGCTGAAGCAGCAAGTTCATATACACGATCAGGAAGCGGCGCATCGCTGTTTCTCTTGACGATCACGTGAGAACCGGGCATCTTTTTCGCATGGAACCACCAGTCTCCGGCGTTGGCAAAACGGAAGGTCAGTTCATCATTCTGGATGTTGTTCTTCCCTACGTATATATCATAGCCGTCTTCTGTCTGATAGTGATAGGGACGTGACTTTTCCGGACGGGAAGCCCCTTTCTTTCCGGAGCCTTTACCGCCTGCTCCTTTACTTCCGGTTCCTTTCACTCCGTCTGAACTGTGTCTGCGGATGTAGTCTGACTGTACCAGTTCTTCACGGATCTGTGTAAGGTCTGCCTCTGTCTGCGCCTGGTCAAGAAATGTCTTGATGGATTCCAGCTGTTCCACCTCTGCACGTGTCTGTTCGATCAGTTCACTCAGAGCTTCGAAGGTTCTTTTCTGCTTCTCATATTTTTCAAAGAAACGTTTCGCATTTTCAGAAGCAGATTTATTCTCATCAAGCGGGATCCGGATCTCCTTGTTATCATCATAATAGTTCGGGACCATGATGAACTTGTCGCCGGGTTTGGCGCTGTATCCGTATGTGTGGAGCAGTTCTCCGTAGATGCGGAACTTCTCACGCTTCTCCGTATCCTTCAGCTGCCGGTGCTGCAGGTCCAGTTTTCTTGACTCACGCTCCAGAATCGTGTTGACAATATGCCGAAGGTCCGCTGATTTCTGGCGGATGCGGTTTGCCGCATTTCTCTGAGCATAATAGTCCTCCAGAAGGGCTGAGACAGACGAATATCCGACACACCGGTAATCCGAATACATTGTCAGCGGAACGCTGGCAAATTCCACCGGAATCCCCGATTCATCATAGAGAATATTGGGCTCGAAACTGCCTGCCTTTATATCCTCCATCAGTTCTGAGAAGATCCGCAGCAGATGCAGCTTGGCTGATTCCGGAATCTCCCTTGCGCTCTGATCGGACTCGATGCTTGCCCGAAAACACAGTTCCTCTGCGATGACCGGACTGATTCCCGTATAGCTGGTATACAATGCCTTTGAGAGAGGCAGAGGCTTCGAGAATACCGATTCGAGAAACTCATTTTCCGAGAGATTCAGAGGATCATACTTCTCCTGCGTCTGGGGAATGAAATACGGTCGTCCGGGAAGCACTTCCCTGACAGACGAAGTCTGGGCACTGATGTGCTTGATGGAATCCAGGATCATTCCCTCTTCATTACAGAAGATCAGATTGGAATACTTCCCCATCAGTTCCAGGATCAGATCTTTCCTTCTCAGATCACCCATCTCATCATAATGTTCGATCTCAAAATGAATGATGCGCTCCAAAGACGGCTGCCAGACTCTGAGGATCTTCCCGCTTCCTATATGCTTGCGAAGAAGCATGCAGAAATTAGGCGCAGTCATGGGGCTGAGTTTATTCTTTTCCGTAAAATAAATGAGAGGAAGCGAAGCTGACGCAGACATCAGAAGCCTCCTTGGCCCATCCAGTGTACGGACTGTCAGCATGATCTCATCCGGCTCCGGCTGTGTGATCTTGTTGATCCTGGCACCGCCAAGAGCAGTATTCAATTCATTCACAATATTGGCAACTGTGATCCCGTCAAGAGCCATGCGTATCGTTTCCTTTCATAAACCGGGCAAAGCCCGTAGAATGTAACATACCTTAACACACCTGTCAGCCAGAATTCAAGACCGGCAGAAAGACGCGGGTCCGAGGTGGCATGTCATGCCATTCTGACCCGCGTCTATTCTTCACAATGCTCTTAAAGCACTATTTATTATTTCGCTACGATGTTGATGATCTTCTTCGGTACGAAGATCTCTTTCACGATGGTCTTGCCATCCAGCTTGTTTCCAAGGGCTTCTTTTGCCTTTGCAAGGGCTTCTTCCTTGGTGACATCTGCCGGAAGCTTGATGACGGCTCTGGTCTTGCCCATCATCTGTACCGGGTACTCGATCTCGTCATCCTTCATGGCTTCTTCGTCGAAGGTCGGCCACGGTGAATGGAATACGGAATCGGTATGTCCCAGTTCTCTCCAGAGTTCTTCACCGATGTGCGGTGCGAACGGTGCCAGCATCTGTACAGCATCTTCCAGTGTGGAATGATCGATGCCGCCTTCTGCCTGGTTGAG
>OMSN01000113.1 GCA_900313765.1 uncultured Eubacteriales bacterium | reverse complement strand
GGCTGAGCGGGATCTGCCGCTTCAGTCTCCCCGGGGAGGGTATCCTCATCGATTCCGCTTATGACTGCATCCATTGCAAGATCAGAAGCGTCCTCTTCTGTCCTGTCTTCCTGCTCCGTTTTAACTTCTTCCGGCTCCTTTACAGCTTCTTCCGGCTCCGGATCAGACATATCTTCTTCGCTTTCGCCGGCCTCTTCCTCCGGATCCGCAGACTCGGCAGTGTACTCGTCCTCACTCACCTCTGCTGCCGCATCTTCAAGAGTCTCATCCACAGCGCTGACTGCATCCGTATCCTCTTCCGCTTTCTGTGCCTCATCCATCGCACTCATGCCGAAGTCATCGGTCTCTATGTCCTCCGAAGTCATTCTTGACTTCATCTTCGAACCTGCATTTTTGGCAAGCTTTGCCGCGCTGTCCTTCAGTCTCGAGAAGAAATTCTTCGTGTCGGCCGCCGCACCGCCTACCAGTTCACCGGTCTTGTCAGCCGCATTGCCCGCAAGTTTCCCGACCTCCTGGCCGGCTTCCCGGATATCCTGCGCCACCTTGCTTCCGGTTGTTTCCTGGAGATTGTCAAGACGGAAACCACACTTCGCGCAGAACTTGTCCCCCTTTGCCGCAGGGCGGCCACAATTCGGACAGTAAATGATTCCTTTGACATGGTTGAGCTGATCATTGAGCGACGCAATATTCGCATACGCAACCTTCACGGCAGCCCATTCATCTTCCAGGCCTTCCTTCGCGACATCCGGAGATTCCTTGTAGACAGCCTCTCCGATAGAGGCAAACAGCCGCTCCAGCGACTTCTTCTCTGCTGTTATCCGGTTGGAAATGGACACAGAGTCACTCACCTTCTGCACGCCGTTCTTCGTATCCTGTCCAATCTTCGATAATTTCTTTCCAAGATCACTGAATCCCATATCGAATCCTCCGCTGCATACTGCTGATTCAGGTCCACCTGAATGTTTTCTTTACTATACGGACAGTATAGCACATCATGCTGTGATCTGATTGCCTGTGTAGAGCTGATAATACTTACCCTTCATCTCGATCAGCTGGTCATGTGTTCCGCGCTCTATGATCCTGCCCTGTTCCAGGACCATGATGCAGTCCGCATTGCGGACCGTAGACAGCCTGTGGGCAATGACAAAGGTCGTACGCCCCTTCATCAGGGCATCCATTCCTTCAGAGACGATGCGCTCAGTTCTGGTATCAATGGAGCTGGTCGCCTCATCCAGGATCAATGCCGGTGGATCTGCAATCGCAGCTCTGGCGATGGACAGCAGCTGCCTCTGGCCCTGGGACAGGTTGCCGCCGTCTCCGGACAGTTTCGTCTGGTAGCCATCCTTCAGCTGGCGGATAAAACAGTCTGCGCCGGCCAGCTTCGCAGCCGCGATGACCTCTTCATCCGTCGCATCCAGTTTGCCGTAGCGGATATTTTCCATGACCGTCCCGGTAAACAGATGCGTATCCTGCAGTACCATGCCCAGAGACCTGCGCAGGTCATTCTTGCGGATCTTATTGACATTGATGTCATCGTACCGGATCTTGCCGTCGTCAATATCATAGAACCGGTTGATCAGATTGGTGATGGTTGTCTTGCCCGCACCCGTAGATCCGACAAAGGCGATCTTCTGTCCGGGCTCCGCATACAGGGTGATATCATGCAGGACCTCCTTCTCCGGAACATATCCGAAGTCCACATGATCCATCACGAGTCTTCCGGTCAATGGCCTGTACTCCACACTGCCATCCGCCTGATGCGTATGTTTCCACGCCCACTCTCCGGTCCTCTCCACGGATTCCATGATCTCCCCATTCGGGCCTTTCCTGCTGCGAACCAGCGTCACATAGCCATTGTCTTCCTCGGGTTCTTCATCCAGAAGCGCGAAGATCCTGTTCGCGCCGGCCAGAGCCATTACGATCGAGTTCAGCTGCTGCGACATCTGGTTGATCGGCATGGCAAATGAACGGTTCAGCGTCAGGTAGGAAGCAAGTCCGCCCAGGGTAAATCCGCCGAATCCCTTCAGCGCCAGCAGACCGCCGACCATTGCGCACAGCACATAACTGATGTTGCCGATCTGCGCATTCAGAGGTCCGAGAGAGTTGGAGTAGCGGGTCGCCTTGTCGGCAGAACTGAACAGCTCCTCATTCAGACCATCAAACGTTTCCTGGTTCACACCTTCATGGCTGAAGACTTTGACGACCTTCTGGCCTCTCATCATCTCTTCCACGAATCCGTTCACCTTGCCCAGGTTATCCTGCTGCTTCACATAATACTTTCCGGAAGCGCCGGCTGCCTTCGCTGTCGCGATCATTGTCAGGCCAACCATGGCAAGAGACAGGAGCGTCAGCGGCCATGACAGAAGAATCATGGCAGTGAGTGTCGACACCACCGTGATCGCCGCATTGAAGGTCTGCGTCAGCGACTGCGAGATCATCTGGCGCAGCGTATCCACATCGTTGGTATAGATCGACATGATATCGCCGTGGGAGTGCGTGTCGAAATAAGAGATCGGCAGTTTCTCCATGTGGGTAAATACGTCCGTCCGCAGATCTCTCATGGTTCCCTGCGTGATATAGACCATGATGATGCTCTGGGCGAAGGAAGCAAGCACACCGATCCCATAGAAGATGGCAACCCGCCCGATCGCACCTGCCAGCGGACCAAAATCAGGATTCGGCGATGCAAGAAGCGGCATGATATAGCTGTCGATCAGCGTCCTGGTAAACAAGGTTCCCTGCAGGTTCGCCGCCACAGATACAGCGATGCACACCAGCACCACAAGAAACTGGAACTTGTAGCGCTTCATAACATAACTTAGTACCCTGCCGAGCAGTTTCCAGGGATGCTCGACCTTCGGCTTCGGACCTCTGAACCGGTTTCTTCCGCCGGGTCCTGCCGGACCGCGAGTCTGTCTGTTCTCAGCCATCAGTCTTCACCCCCTTTATCAAAGTCCCCAGAGCCCTTGATCTGAGACTCATAAACATCACGGTAGATCTCATTGGTCCTGAGGAGATTCTCATGCGTGTCAAATCCATTCACACATCCGTCTTCCATGACCAGGATGCGGTCCGCATGTTCCACGGAAGAGATTCTCTGGGCAATGATCAGCCGGGTCGTCCCCGGGATCTTCTCACGGAAAGCCGCCTGGATCTTCGCATCCGTCGCGGTGTCCACCGCACTGGTAGAGTCATCCAGGATCAGTACTTTCGGATTCTTCAGAAGCGCTCTCGCGATACACAGCCTCTGCCTCTGTCCGCCCGAGACGTTGGTTCCGCCCTGCTCGATATGCGTGTTGTAGCCATCCGGAAGCTGAGCGATGAACTCCTCCGCACAGGCAAGCCTGCAGGCTTCCATACACTCTTCATCCGTCGCATCCGGATTGCCCCAGCGCAGATTCTCAAAAATGGTTCCGGAGAACAGCACATTTTTCTGAAGAACCACAGCCACTTCACGGCGCAGCGTATCCAGGTCGTAGCTGCGCACATCCTTTCCGCCGACGTATACAGCTCCTCCCGTCACGTCATAGAGACGCGGGATCAGATTCACCAGCGAGGACTTGGAGGATCCGGTTCCGCCGATGATACCGATCGTCTCACCGGACCTGATCTCCAGACAGATGTCATTGAGTACGGGCTTCTCCGCTGTTTCATTGTAGGAAAACATGACATGGTCAAACCGGATCGAGCCATCCTTCACTTCCATATCCGGATTCTCCGGGTTCGTCAGCGTGATCTCCTCATCCAGAACCTGGGCGATACGGCTCATGCTGGCTTCACTCATCGTGAACATGACAAACAGCATGGACAGGAACATCAGGTTCATCAGGATTGCCATACAATAGGTGAGAAGACTCATCAGCTCACCGGTTGTAAGATCATGAGCAACGATCATCTTTGCGCCGAACCAGCTCAGCAGCATGATGCAGGCATACACCGCTCCCATCATCACAGGCATGTTCGTGACAACCGTCTTCTCTGCCCGCACGAACAGCGAGTACAGATTCATGACAGCCTTCCGGAACTTATCATTTTCATAGTCTTCCCTGACGAAAGACTTCACCACACGGATTGCTGTAACATTCTCCTGCACGCTCTCATTGAGCTCATCATAGCGGTCAAATACTTCGCGGAAATACTTCATTGCCCGGCGCATCACGATCAACAGAAAGATCGCAAGTACAACGACTGCGATCAGATAGATGCTCGTCAGCCTCGGACTGATGAAGAATGCCATCGCCATCGCGATCAACAGCGATGTCGGCGCGCGGAAACCGATGCGCAGCATCATCTGGAACGCATTCTGGATATTCGTGACATCCGTCGTCAGCCTGGTGATCAGGCCGCTGACGCCAAAATGATCGATATTGGCAAATGAAAACTTCTGAATATGTTCAAATTCCGCCTTTCGCAGATTCCTGGCAAGACCCGTGGAGGCCCTGGCTCCGCACCAGGCTCCGCCCAGGCCAAAGAGCAGGCCTGCGCCTGCCGCAAGGATCATCCACGCACCGATCTTCATGATATGGCCCATATCACCGGCATTTACGCCATGGTCAATGATAGAGGCCATCAGAAGAGGAATGATCATCTCCATGATGACCTCGCCCACCATGAAGGTCGGAGTAAGGATCGCCGGAACCTTAAACTCCCCTACATGAGCGAAAATCGCTGTGTGAAAATTGCTTTTCTTTCTGTCTGAACTCAATTGTGCAACTCCTTTGCCCATTCTGTAATATGCTCACCGTATGAGATCAACAGGGTACCCCAAAATTATAGAAAAATAACAAAGCAGTTTCAACAGGCACTTTACATACCGCCGTAAAATCGCTATAGTATGGCAAACCCCCAAAAAGCGTAAAAGAGGAGCGCATTATATGAACTGGGCCGACAAATGCATGTTGGAGCTGACACACCGAAACCTGTTTGAAGACGACGGGCACCGTTCCAGATTCAAAGACCTTCTCGACTGCTACAGCGCAGCCCCCTTTTTCACAAAAGGCTTGTGTAAGTGTATGTATCTGGGTGCCTGGGACAATCTTCATTTTGCCATGCTTCTGGATATCCTGAACGAAATGACCATCGAGAGGGCGGACACACTTGGCCCCATGACCGACAACGGAATGGTGCTTGAAATGAACGCTGAGCAGGATGGCAACGAGGGCGAGGCAGCCATCCTGAGCCTGTCAGTCTGTTTTACGACAGGAGAAGCTTTCGACCGCTCCTGCCTCAGTGATCTGGAAATAAAAGATCCGGAAACAGCCTATATCATTAAACGGACACTGGTTGCCGCGCAATGTATCGACGATATTCCCGGATTATATGATGAACGCTTTAATCAATTCTGATGAAACATCAGCAAATTTCGCTTGACACCGTTTTTTAGCCGTTGTATTATAGCAAGGCGAGCCGAAAAACGGTTTGTAAAAATATGGGATCATAGCTCAGCTGGGAGAGCACCTGCCTTACAAGCAGGGGGTCATAGGTTCGAGCCCTATTGGTCCCATACATATATGGCGGAGTAGCTCAGTTGGCTAGAGCATGCGGTTCATACCCGCAGTGTCAAGAGTTCGAATCTCCTCTCCGCTACGTAAAAACCCTGCAAGCCATGAATAATCATTGGTTTGCAGGGTTTTTGTTTACAGTAATCACAGAGTCGGCGAGGGATATGGTTACCCACGTCCCAGGTTGATCACATTGATTCCGGTATACAGCCTGCTGGTGGAAACTGGCGTATCGGTAA
>OMSN01000043.1:7387-19099 GCA_900313765.1 uncultured Eubacteriales bacterium | reverse complement strand
TCCCTGGTTACGTACCTGATCCAGAACCGTCAGGTACTGCAGGATGTGCATTGAACTTTTAATTTCACATAAAAGCGGTGTCAATCGAATGACACCGCTTTCTTTTTGTGATACTATCTGAGCGTTATGAAATATGATAACAGAGGAGGCAACACAATTATGGAAAAAATCAGAATGACGACTCCGCTTGTTGAGATGGACGGAGACGAGATGACAAGGATTCTCTGGAAGATGATCAAGGACCATCTGCTCCTGCCTTATATAGACCTGAAGACTGAATACTATGATCTGGGACTGATGAAACGAGATGAGACGGATGACCAGATCACCGTGGATGCGGCGAACGCTGCTCTGAAGTATGGCGTCGCAGTCAAGTGTGCGACGATCACGCCGAATGCGGACCGTGTGAAGGAATATGGCCTGAAGCAGATGTGGAAGAGCCCCAACGGGACGATCCGGGCGATCATGGACGGGACAGTATTCCGCAGCCCTATCATAGTGAAAGGGATCGAACCGGCGGTGCGTTCCTGGAAGAAACCGATCACCATTGCAAGACATGCCTACGGCGATGTCTATAAAAATACAGAACTTGTGATCCCCGGAAAAGGGACTGCGGAGCTGGTGTTTACAGCTGAGGATGGTACACAGACAAGGGAAGTGATCCATACTTTCGAAGGCCCCGGCATCATTCAGGGCTGGCATAACCTGGACAGTTCCATCAGCAGTTTTGCGCACAGCTGTTTTGAGTATGCGCTGGATGCGAAGATGGATCTGTGGTTCGCGACCAAGGATACGATCTCCAAGAAGTATGATGCAAGATTCCGTGAGATCTTCGACAAGGTTTACCATGAGGAGTATGAGGACCGGTTCAGGGAAGCAGGCATTGTTTATTTCTATACTCTGATCGATGATGTGGTGGCCAGAGTCATGAAGAGCGAAGGCGGCTTCGTGTGGGCGTGCAAGAACTATGACGGTGATGTCATGAGTGACATGCTCTCATCTGCTTTCGGTTCACTTGCCATGATGACCAGCGTCCTGGTGAACCCGGACGGAAAATATGAATATGAAGCAGCACACGGAACTGTGCAGAAACACTATTATAAGCATCTGAATGGTGAGACGACCTCCACCAATTCGGTTGCGACGATCTTTGCATGGACCGGAGCTCTCAGAAAGAGGGGACAGCTGGATGGCATTCAGGAGCTGGAAGCATTTGCCGATGCCCTGGAGAAGGCTGTGATCCGTACCATCGAAGAAGGGGATATGACAGGTGACCTTGCGCTGATCACATCTGCGGCGAACGTAAATAAGCTGGACAGTGAGGGCTTCATTCTTGCTGTCAGGAAGAGCATTCTTGCTGTCAGGAAGAGACTTGAGGAGGAACTGAATGGCATCTGAGGATTACACCAAAGCTCTGAAACTCGCGAAGACTGCATACAGGAAGGCTGTTGCGGCGGGAGAATACCCGTATCTTCCCGCTCTGGATGATATGATCGACACCCAGCAGGTGCGGACAGAAGAGCCGCTGGGACTGATCAGCATACCTCTGGATCAGATCGCAGGCACGAAAACAGCAGGGAGGAAACAGTCATTTGCCAACAATTTCATGCCTCTCATGCCTGAGAGCAGTGAGTTTGCCATGAAATGGGACGGTGTCGTCCGTTATCATCTGGATCAGGGCGTGGGTGATCCGATCGTAGCCTATGAGTACATGAATAAGTTCTATGTACTGGAAGGAAATAAGAGGGTCAGTGTCCTGAAATATTTCCATGCAGATTCCATCGAGGGTTCGGTTACGAGGCTGATCCCCTATGAATCGGATTCAAAGGACAATAAGATCTACTATGAGTTCATGGATTTCTACCGTGAATCCCAGATCAACTATCTGATCTTCAGTGAAGTGGGCTCCTATCAGAGGCTCAGGGAGGCGGTCGGCAAGAAACCGGGTGAGAAGTGGACCGATGATGAAAAGATCGATTTCAAGTCCCTGTATAATCATTTCGCGGAGATCTTCCAGAGCAAGAAGGGAGACAGTCTCAGGATCACTCCGGCGGACGGACTTCTGTTTTATCTGTCGCTGTATCCCTACAGCGAGGTAAAATCGAAGACAATGGAGCAGATGCGCACTGACATAGACAAGATCTGGGATAATCTGCCCATCCTGTCTGAGGAAAATAAAGCGAATGTCTCGGTTGTGTTCAAACCCTCCGATGAACCGGGGGAAGGAATCTTTACCAGGTTCTTCAAACTGAACAAAGTGAAGCAGCTCAAGGTTGCGTTCATCCATGACAAACCGGCGGCGGTTTCCGGCTGGACTTACATGCATGAGCTGGGGCGCATGGACCTGCAGCATACCTTCGGGGACCGGATCAGTACCGAAGCTCATGTATTGAAGGATTCCGAGACGGATATCACGGAACTTCTGGAAGAGACGATCGCTGCCGGCAATCACATTATCTTTACGCCTAACTCCAGGTTCCTTGCAGCCAGCCTGAAAGCTTCCATTGAGCATCCGGAGGTCAAGATCCTCAACTGCTCCCTGGGACAGCCATACAAGACATTGAGGACGTATTACGGGCGTCTGTATGAAGCCAAGTTCCTGTGCGGGATGATCGCGGGTGCCATGACGCCGAACGATAAGATCGCCTACCAGGCGCCGCTGCCGAATTACGGAGCGATTGCAGATATCAATGCGTTCACACTGGGCGCAAGGATGACCAACCCGCGTGCCATGGTGCATCTGCACTGGGCTTCCCAGACCGACGCCGAGTCCTTCCACTCCATGCTGCGAAGAGAGAATATCTGTATTGTCTCGGACAATGATATGATCACTCCGGCTTCGGAAGACCGGGCCTACGGGCTGTATTATTATGACGACGGAAAGATGAAGCGCCTGGCGACGCCGATGTGGAACTGGGGAAAATTCTATGAGCGTATCATCCGGGATTTCCTGCAGGGGAACTGGGACAGTGTGCGTGAGGCGAAAGAGAAGCCTGCGATTAACTACTGGTGGGGAATCTCCAGCGGGATCATCGACCTCATCATGTCGGATGAACTGCCCAGGGGCCTGACGACTCTGACGAATATTGTCAGGGGACAGATGTATGTGGATTATTTCAATCCATTCTGGGGCACATTCCGCAGACAGGATCAGACAGTCGTGGGTCAGCCTGACAGAGGACTGTCTCCGGAAGAAGTGATCACTATGAACTATCTGGTAGACGGTGTGATCGGATCCATACCGGACAACTGGGAACTGACAGACGACGCGAGGGAGAGGATCGAGCTTCAGACAAAGATCACGCCGGCCGCAACAACGATCGACTGATCGTTTCAGGAGAATGATGAAATGAGGATACTGCTGGTTGCAGACGAACCAAGTAAAGCTCTCTGGGATTATTATGACGGAGAAAAATTAAAAGATATCGATCTCATCCTGTCAGCCGGGGATCTGCCGCCGCAGTACCTGTCTTTTCTCGTGACCTTTGCAAACTGCCCGCTGCTGTATGTGCATGGCAATCACGACGGGGTGTATGACCAGAAAGCGCCGGATGGCTGTATCTGTATCGACGACAGGATCTATGAGTATCAGGGAGTGCGGATTCTGGGCCTGGGAGGCTCCATGGAATACAATGGGGGACCCTACCAGTATACAGAGAAGGCTATGCTAAAAAGAGCGAGAAAACTTGCGCTGAAGGCACGGTTCAAAGGCGGCTTCGATATCCTGCTCACGCATGCTCCCGCCAGGGGGATGGGCGACCAGGATGATCTTCCGCACAGAGGATTCGAGGTTTTCGAGACAATGATAGACCGTTATCACCCCAGATACATGGTCCACGGACATGTCCATATGAACTATGGATATCAGATCCGCCGGGTGCTGCAGCACGGAGAGACAACGGTCATTAATGCGTATGAGAAGTACATGCTGGAAATATAATAACTGCAATAAAAAGCACCCCTGCGCGGACGCCCCTGTAGGTCCGCTGCGGGGTGCTTTTTTATTGCAGTTAATTCATTTCAGACACTCCTGCGCGGACGCCCCTGTAGGTCCGCTGCGGGGTGCTTTTTTATTGCAGTTTTTTCATTTCTTAGAATTCCTGGCCTGTCAGGAGGCGGAAGGCTTCTTTGTATTTGTCGACGGTTCTGTCGATCACTTCCTGCGGGAGCAGGTAATCGCTGTCTGGATTGGCTTTGAGCCAGTCGCGTACGTACTGTTTGTCATATGAGGGCTGTCCGTGTCCGGTTTCGTAGCCTTCAACAGGCCAGAAGCGGGAGGAGTCGGGTGTCAGCATCTCATCTGCGAGTACGATGTTTCCTTCTTCATCCAGTCCGAATTCGAACTTGGTGTCTGCGATGATGATGCCTCTGGTGAGGGCATAATCTGCACATCTGTTATAGAGTGCAAGTGTCTTGTCCCTGAGTTCTTTCGCATACTGTGCGCCATGACCCGGGAATTCTTTCTCCAGGACTTCCACGGACTGTTCATATGAGATGTTTTCGTCATGATCGCCCAGGTCTGCTTTTGTGGACGGTGTGTAGATCGCTTCGGGAAGTTTCTGAGATTCCTGAAGTCCTTCCGGAAGGCGGATTCCGCATACGACACCGGACTCTTTGTAGGATGCCCAGCCGCTGCCTGTGATATAGCCTCTGACGATGCACTCAAGGGGAAGCATGGTGAGCTTTTTCACTTTCATGGATTTTCCGGCGTATTCTTCGGAGCGGAAGAATTCCGGCATATCTGCAGGATCCATGGAGAGCATGTGGTTCGGGATGAGATCTTTGGTGTAGTTGAACCAGAACGCGGACATCCTGGTGAGAACAGCACCTTTGTCTGTGATCTTATTTTTCAGAATATGGTCAAAGGCGGAGATCCGGTCTGTCGCGACCATGATCAGACTGTCGCCGATGTCATATACTTCTCTTACTTTTCCTGATTTGTACGGTTTGTATTCCTGCATGTCTTTTTTCCTTCTGAGTAAAATGCAGTCTCCGGAAATGAACATTCTGTTTCCGTATGACTTCTCAACCTCGGGTTTCTGTAATACATGAACTGCTTCTGTTTACAGCAGATATCTTTATAGCAGATATCGGGCATATTTTCAACGAGTCCTGCTAGGCAAGTTCTGACCACTGTTCATACAGTTCTTCGAGCTGCCGGGCGATCTGTGCCTTTTCTTCGGAGAGGGCAGTGACCTTTGCGATGTCGGTATAGACTTCTTCTTTTTCAAGGTCTGTGTCGATCTCTCCGTCTCTGGATTCCAGAGCGGAGATCTTATCCTCGACTTCCCGAAGCCTTGCTGCGCGTTTTCGCTCCAGCGCCTGTTCTTCCTTCTGTTTTTTCCAGTCCTGCCTGCCTTCGGAATCCGCTGCGGCCGGAGTGTGCTGCATGGACAGATGGGATGCGTTGCCTGAAGCGATCGTTCCTCCGGAAGAGTGCGTCTGAGCTTCCGGTGAGAGGAATCTATGTGTCAGTTCTTCGTGTTTTTCCAGATAATAGTCATAGTTGCCCTGATACTCGATCAGTGTTCTTCCGGTCAGATCCAGGATCCTGGTGGCCGTTCGGTTGATAAACCAGCGGTCATGGGAAACGCACAGGACTGTGCCGGTATACCTGCAGATCGCATCTTCCAGGATCTCTTTGGAGAGAATGTCCAGATGGTTGGTGGGCTCGTCCAGGATCAGGAAATTCGCCTCCGAGAGCATCAGCTTGGCCAGTGACAGCCGCCCGCGCTCACCGCCTGAGAGGTCCGATACCAGTTTGAAGACGTCATCTCCGGTAAACAGGAACGCTGCAAGAGTATCCCGGATCTGTGTATTGTTCAGAGAAGGATAGGCATCCTGCAGTTCCTGGAACAGTGTCTTGTCCGGATGGAGGATCTGGTGTTCCTGATCATAATATCCGATGTGTACTTTGGTGCCCAGACGTACGGATCCGGAGTCTGCATCCATCATGCCGATCAGGATCTTCAGAAGAGTGGACTTACCGGTTCCGTTATTTCCGATCAGAGCGACTTTCTCTCCGCGGCGGATCGACAGATCCAGATCGTCAAACAGGGGAAACTCGAATGCCTTGGACAGATGCTCCGCACTGAGTACATCCTTGCCGGATTCGATGCGTGGTGTCAGAGTGAGATGCATATCGGAACGCGCCTCGGAGGGTTTCTCCAGACGTTCGATCTTGTCGAGCATCTTCTCACGACTCTCTGCACGCTTGATGGATTTCTCGCGGTTGAAGCTCTTCAGCTTCGCAATGACTTCTTCCTGATGGCGGATCTGTGCCTGCTGGTTCATCCATGCCTTCAGACGGGATTCCCGGACCTGCTGCTTCTGCACAGAGTAAGCATTGTAGTCCCCGGGGAAGGTCATGACATGTCCCTGATCGATCTCAACAACCTTGGAAACCACTTTATTGAGGAAATATCTGTCGTGCGCCACTACGATCACGGCCCCGCGGTAGTTGAGCAGATAATTCTCCAGCCATTCGATGGAATTGAGGTCCAGGTGGTTGGTCGGCTCATCCAGGAGCATGATGTCCGGAGAGGAGAGAAGGAGTTTGCCCAGGGCAACACGTGTCTTCTGACCACCGGAGAGTGTATCGACGGGTTTGGAGAACTCTTCATCTGTGAATCCAAGTCCGCGAAGGACGCCGGCGATCTCGCTCTTCCAGGCATAGCCGCCCGCCTGTTCGAAACGGGTCTGTGTCTGGTGATATCGCTCCATGAGCCGGTCAAGTTCATCGCCGGAGGTTTCATTCATCTGAAGTTCCATATCGCGCAGGCTGTTTTCCAGATCGATCACATCCTGCATGACTTCCGCAACCTCATCATAGATCGAACGGCTGCCGGAGAGCATATTCTGCTGAGCAAGATATCCGATGGTGGAGCCTTTGGCGATCGTCACTTCCCCCTCATCAGCGGTTTCCTGGCCGACGATGATACGCAGAAGAGTAGACTTGCCTGCACCGTTGATGCCGACAACGGCTGCCTTCTCGTGTTCTTCTATATGAAATGAAACAGACTTCAGGATCTCGTCTGTCCCGAAAGCCTTGCATATATTGTGACAGGAAAGAATCATAACAGACCTCGAAAATGACCTATTGCGACTGAATCATATCATAAGAAAAGACACAGCAAAAATCAAGGCTGCACCTGGAGGCATAAGATTGACAATAAGATTGTTAAAAAGTAGAATAACTTTGTCATCATACAATCCGGTACAATCGTAAACATATAAGATGAGGTATGATTATGGAAAGCAAAGGGATCTCTAAAGCAGTAATCAATAGACTTCCCCGTTATTACAGATATCTTGGTGTTTTGATGGATCAGGGGATCGAGCGCATATCCTCTGCAGAGCTGAGCAGGAGGATGAACGTGACGGCCTCCCAGATCCGGCAGGACCTGAATCTGTTCGGCGGATTCGGCCAGCAGGGCTACGGATACAATGTTGCCCACCTGTATGAAGAGATCGGCAAGATCCTGGGGCTCGACAAGTCTTACAGCCTGATCGTGATCGGTGCCGGAAGACTGGGACAGGCGATCTCGAGCTATTTCGGATTCGAAAAAAGAGGATTCAGGATCGAGGCGATCTTTGACCGCAATCCGGATAAATACGGCGGTGCATCGATTCGCGGAACCAGAATCTATCCGCTGGAAGATCTGAAGGAGTATC
Organism: uncultured Eubacteriales bacterium; assembly: GCA_900313765.1. Classification (GTDB taxonomy): domain Bacteria; phylum Bacillota; class Clostridia; order Lachnospirales; family Lachnospiraceae; genus Porcincola. The sequence continues at coordinate 11,425 of OMSN01000043.1, read as the reverse complement.
TGAAGCACAACAGGATCGATATCGCTGTCCTCACGGTCCCGGCAGATTCAGCAAGGGCGGTCACTCCTGTGATCGTGGAAGGCGGAGTGCGCGGCATCTGGAATTTTGCCCACACGGATCTGGACGTTCCGGATTCCGTTACGGTCCAGAGCGTGCATCTGTCGGAAAGCCTGATGCAGTTATCCTACAAGATCAATCACTGATCCGGACATCGTACTGTTTGCTTATAGAAGAAGGGGATATATCATGCAGCATGCAAGAGTATATGCACAGATTGATCTTGGCGCGGTCCGGGAAAACTTCCGGAATATGAAAGCGAACCTTGCACAGGGTGTCCAGATGATCGCTGTCATCAAGACCGATGGCTATGGACATGGAGCGGTCAGGATCGCCCATACCGTAGAAGCATATGATTATCTGTGGGGATTCGCAGTCGCAACTGTGGAAGAGGGCATGGAACTTCGTGAAGCGGGAATCCGCAAACCCATCCTGCTTCTGGGATTCACATTCCCTGAGGATTACGATACCATTGTCAGAAATGAAATGAGACCTGCTGTATTCAAATACTCCATGGCACAGCAGATCAATGAGGCAGCGAGGAAGGCAGGGATCATTGCTCCCGTCCATCTGGCGCTGGATACCGGAATGAGCCGTATCGGTTTTGCGCCGACGGAAGAGTGCGCGGATGAAGCGGCACGCATCGCCGCTCTTGACTGCCTTCAGATCGAGGGAATGTTCTCTCATTTTGCAAGAGCGGACGAGATCGATAAGACTTCCGCCTATGAGCAGTATGGACGCTATCAGGAGTTTGTGCGGCTGCTGGAAGAGCGCGGAGTGAAGATTCCCATGAAACACATCGGAAACAGCGCTGCGATCGCGGAACTTCCGGATGTCCACATGGATGCGGTACGTGCGGGAATCACTGTCTACGGAATCTATCCCTCTGATGAGGTGGACCGGTCGAAACTGCCCCTGAAGAGTGTCATGTCTCTGATCAGCCACATTTCCTATATCAAGGAGGTGCCGGCAGGTACGCCGGTGAGCTACGGGGGTACATTTGTCACAGCCAGACCTACCCGCATCGCAACGATCCCGGTGGGATACGGAGATGGTTATCCCAGGCTTCTGTCCAACAAGGCAGATGTTCTGATCCGTGGCCACAGGGTTCCGATCCTGGGGAGAGTCTGTATGGATCAGTTCATGGTGGATGTTACCGATATCGAGGCTGAGGAGTTCGACAGGGTAGTGCTGCTGGGGACTGATGGAGAGGAGACGATCACGGTGGATGAACTCGGTCATCTGTCCGGAAGATTCCCCTATGAATTCACCTGTGACATCAACCACAGGGTGCCCAGGGTGTATGTGGAATAGTTGACTCAGACGCTGAATATTGATATATTGATATGAATTCTATACTATACTTGGTAATACTTGTTCTGATCGTGACCGATGCGCTGCAGATGGCGTACAGAACTGCGGTCATGAGCCTTACGGACGGAGATCTGAGTGAAAATGAAGATCATGAGGAGGGCACCAGTCTCATCGGTGAACCTGCCCGCTCCAGGATCCGTGAAGTCAGGGAGAACCCTGCAAGGCTGACCCGGTCGGTCTGGTTTCTGCAGATTCTGACAGCTGCGTTCTGCGCGCTGCTTCTGGCAGACCTGATGCCCTTCAACCGGTATCTGACTGCACTGATCGTCATCGCGCTGGTCTATCTGTTCGGGGCGGCTGTTCCATATCTGGCAGCAAAGATGCATCCGGTCGGAATATCCGTTGCTCTCGCACTGGTGGGAGAGAAGATCGCACTGATCACAGCTCCCTTCACCTGGGTGCTCAGTTTTATTTCCGGAATCCCGGCAAGACTTGCGGGTGTGGATCCCAGAAGTCTGGAGGACCGGGTCAGTGAAGATGAGATCATCTCACTGGTCAATGAAGGACATGAGCAGGGAGCCATCGACGAAGATGAAGCGGAGATGATCACAAACATCTTCGAGCTCGATGACAAACAGGCGCAGGATATCATGACCCACAGAGGGGATATCACCGCGATCGACGGGAACATGTCGCTGAATGACGCACTTGCATACATGGTAAGCATGCCGAATTCCCGGTTCCCCGTGATCGAAGAGGATATCGACCATATTATCGGGGCTCTGTACCTGAAAGATGCGATCTCCTATCACATGAAGGAGCAGTTCAACGATCAGCCGATATCCGGCATCCCGCATCTGCTGAGAGAAGTCAAGTTTATTCCGGAGACGGTGGACGTGGATGATCTGTTCCGGGAGATGCAGGAGAGCAGAAAACAGATGGCCATCGTTGTGGACGAATACGGGCAGACCAGCGGCCTTGTCACCATGGAAGATATCCTGGAGGAGATCGTCGGGAATATCCTGGACGAGTACGACAAGGAAGAGAGACTGATCGCGCGGATCGGTGACGGGAAGTTCCGTATCAACGGCAAGGCGCTCCTGGCGGATGTGTCGAAGGATCTGAACACAGAGTTCGACCAGGAACACTATGACACGATCAGCGGTTATCTGACAGAGAAACTGGGGCACATCCCCACTCCGGATGACAGGCAGACGGTATTGCCGGATCCTGCCACAGGGTACCGGTTCCGTATCATCAGTACAGCCGGCACCATGATCGGCTGGCTGGAGGCGGTGGCAGCACCGGACCTGCAGGAGAATACGGAAGACAACAGTTAACGTACATCATTTAGAATCTTATATAGAATGCGAGGAGAAACACCATGTCAGGACATTCAAAATTTGCCAATATCAAGCATAAGAAGGAGCGCAATGATGCCGCGAAGGGTAAGATCTTTACCATCATCGGCAGAGAGATCGCGATCGCTGTCAAGGAAGGCGGAGCAGATCCCAACAACAACTCCAAGCTGCGTGATGTCATCGCCAAGGCGAAGGCTTCGAACATGCCGAACGATACGATCGAGCGAGGCATCAAGAAAGCGGCAGGCAACCAGGATGCGGTGAACTACGAGCAGGTTACCTATGAAGGGTACGGCCCCAATGGCATCGCGATCATTGTCGACGCGCTTACCGATAACCGCAACCGTACATCGGCAGATGTCAGAGCTGCTTTCTCCAAGGGACAGGGCAACGTCGGCACACCGGGCTGCGTCTCCTTCATGTTTGACAAGAAGGGCCAGATCATCATCGACAAGGAAGAGTGCGATATGGACTCCGATGATCTGATGATGGAGGTGCTCGACTGCGGCGCGGATGATTTCCAGGAAGAGGATGATTCCTATGTGGTCCTTACGGATCCGGATGAGTTCTCCACTGTCCGCGAGGCGATGGAGGCTAAGGGTATCCCGATGGCTTCCGCCGAGGTCACCATGATTCCGCAGACATATGTGAAGCTCACTGATGAGACCGCGATCAAGAACCTGAACCGCACGCTGGATCTTCTGGATGAGAGTGATGATGTGCAGGCGGTCTATACGAATCTCGAAGAGGAGTAATGTCACGATATGACAGACTATCAGATTGCGATCTCCGGGCTGGAGACCATCTTTCTCGATACGGATGTGCTGATCCAGTCATTTAAGAAGGCAGCCTATCCGCCGGCTTTTCAGAAGTTCTATCTGAAGCAGGTGCCTGTGTTTGACGCCATTGAGAATCTGTACGGCACGGTCGTGGACAAGGACACGATGCTGGAGAACATGGCGGAAGCGGTGGCATCACATGCCCAGGATCTTCTGGACAAGGAAGGAAGAAGGAACAGAGAGACCCTGCGGATCAACATATCGCTTGTGATGGCAGGATTTATCTTCCCGTCCATTCTGAAATACGGTGGTGCTTCTTCTCAGCCTCTGATCGAAGCGATCCAGAAGAAGTGGAAAGAGCATTTCCCGAAGATGAATATCTCTGCGGCACCATTTGATGATATTGAAGCCGGCTTCCACAGGAAGTGGTGCTATATCACCACGGCAGCCTGCCAGTACAGAGGCATGGAGGATGACTGCGAGGAACTGAATCTTCTTCGTGCGTACAGGGACACCTATATGATGTC
>OMSN01000043.1:0-7349 GCA_900313765.1 uncultured Eubacteriales bacterium | reverse complement strand
CCGCAGTGACTGCAGGGTCATCTATGATGATCTGTGGGAGCGGTTTATTGATCCCTGTATCACAGATATCAGGGAAGGCCGGCTGCAGGAATGCCTTGAAACCTATACAGAGATGGTGCTGGAGATGAAAGATAAGTATTTCCATCTCTACCCTCACAATGAAGACTGAACACGATGAATGAAGACGGAAGGACGCCTTAGCGGCGTTCTTCTGTTGCGAAAGGAAACCTGTTACCATGTCCATCTTACAGGCAATTTTTCTCGGAATCGTTCAGGGTCTGACAGAATTTCTGCCGGTATCCAGTTCCGGACATCTGGCGATCCTGCAGAATGTATTCCATATTGATACCGGAAGTACTGTAACCTTTGATGTTATGCTTCATGTCGGGACCCTTCTTGTAGTTTTCCTGGTCTACTGGAAAGACATCTGTAAACTGATTGTGGAAGCGCTGCGAATGCTTGCGGATATCTTCTCTAATCTGAAGACGCTCTTCTCCAGAAACAATACGGGAGAGCCGAAGAAGTACAGAAGGATCATCCGGACCAATTACAGGAAGTTTGTCCTTCTGATATTGGTCTCAACAATTCCGACCGGACTGATGGGATATTTTGGCAGAAAGTTGATCGAAGATGCTTCCGGCACGCTGCTTGTTCCGGGTATCTGCCTTCTGATCACAGCTGTCCTGCTGCTCCTTTCTGACCAGGTGGACAATTGCTGGAAGATTCCGAAGGATGTTTCCTGGGGGGAAGGCGTCCTGGTAGGCATCGCGCAGGGGTTTGCGACACTTCCCGGACTGTCAAGGTCAGGATCGACCATTGCAGCCTGCACATTCTGCGGTTTTGAGCGCAGATTTGCCGTGAAGTATTCATTTATCCTCTCGATCCCGGCGATCCTGGGAGCAGCTGTCCTGGAACTGGGCGACATTGCGTCGGAAGGTATCAGTGCCTCCATGATGGGCAATTACCTGGCAGGAATGGCTGCTGCTGCAGTCTGCGGATATTTCGCGATCCGGACGATCGGCAATCTCGTAAAAAAGAGAAAAATGAAATATTTTGCCTTTTACTGCATCGCGATAGGAATACTTGCAATCGTCGGTAATTTCTTCCTCTGATGGAAGCATTTTCACAGACGGCATTACGGTCTGCAGGGGAGCAGCCGTGAAACCGGGACATGCACTGGCGCCGTCTGTTGTAAGACGAAACGGCAGCGTAAAATATGTGGGGAGCACAAGTATAATAAGGGACTGATTTTTCATGGGAGCAAATACGAAAAAGACAACATCAAAAAAGAGTACGGGTTCAAAAAAGAAAAACAACTCTAAGGGGTCTGCACGCAGTTCTTCCGCCGCAAAGAAGTCCACGGCGAAGAGAACGGCTTCTTCCGGACGTAAGCAGTCTGCGGGGAATCGCTCTTCGGCAAACCGCAATACACAGCGCACGTCGGGCTATACCTCCAATCCTATGATGAACACCGAAGTTCTGTGCTGGTGCCTTCTGGCGGCAGCGGTGCTGATCTTTGTCTGTGTAGTGGGATTTGGCGGTAAACTGGGAGACTCGTTCGGCGACCTTCTGTTCGGGGTCATGGGTACGAATGCCTATGTCTTTCCGTTCCTTCTGTTCTTCCTTACGATCTATATGACCATCAATCGCGGCAATCATGTGGCGGTAGTGCGCACTTTGTCTGTGATTGGTCTGTTCTGCATACTCTGCGGGGTATGGCAGCTTCTCAATTATGGCGATATGGCCGGAACCAGCGGTATCTCGGATTACTTTACCCTCGGCAAGGAATACCATGCCGGCGGAGGAGTGATCGGTGGTGCGCTGATCCTGTTTTTCACACCTACAGTGGGAGTTGTCGGTACATGGGCTGTCCTGCTGATCGCAATCTTCCTGTTCCTGGCGCTGATCACGCAGAAGACGCTCTTCATCAATACCGGAAGAAGAGGAAGCGAAGCGGTAGAGGCCAGGCGGTCCAGAGCGGAAGAACTGCGACGTGAGAGAAATGAACGACGGCAGGCGGAGAAAGAGGCGAGAAGAGCGGAGGAAGAGACCAGAAGAGCCCTGCGGGAACTGGAGTATGAGAAAGAAGAGAACTCCGATTCCATATCACCGGTGTTTCTGTCTGTACTGAGAAAAGAGAATCCTGACGCAGGCCAGGAAGGATCTGAAGCGAACACCAAGCCGAAGTTCACAACGGATCTGTTCGGCGATACAAAGAAGTCCAGAGGAAAGAAGTCCAAAATGCCTGCGATCACCCCGGATCAGGTGGTCTTCGGGACCGCATCCGTAGAGGATCCTGCTTCAGGCAGCATCAATACCTCCTTTGATGCGCAGTCCTCCAGGACTAAGAAAACGGCTGGGACCACGCCGTATGTCCGGATCAGGACAACAGACAAGAATGTTTCTGCTCAGGATGATATCGAAACAGTCAGTGTGCAGCCCGCATCCCGGGAGCATGTATTTGCACCTGAGATCCAGTTTGAGACAGAGCATGATCCGTCCAGGCTCTCTGACTCATTTGTGATCCACAGGAACCAGACAGCAGAACCTGAGGAAGATGCCGGATATGAGATCGAGGATGATCCTTACGAGGAAGAAGAGATCCCCGCATCCATGAAAACGGACAGCCGGAATACAGGCCCCGCTGTCACAAAGAAGGATATTCAGAACGCGGGCGTGTCCGGAACCCGGAAAAAGGCGGAGGAAGAGTCCGGGAAGAACAGCATGACCAAAGCACAGACCCAAAAGGAAGTGGAGTCTGTTGCGAAGGAAATCGAGCAGAAGGAAGAGGAAGAGCTGCCCTATGAATTCCCGTCTTCCAGTCTTCTGGAGAAAGTGCCGAAAGACAGGGGCGGCATGACGGATGATGAACTCCGGAATACAGCCTCCAGACTACAGCAGATCCTTGCCACCTTTGGCGTGAACGCACAGGTGACCAATGTCAGCTGCGGACCCAGTGTCACCCGTTATGAACTGATGCCGGAGATGGGCACGAAAGTCTCAAAGATCACCAACCTGGCAGATGACATCAAGCTGAACCTTGCTGCCGCCGATATCCGTATCGAGGCTCCGATCCCGGGAAAAGCAGCCGTAGGAATCGAGGTTCCGAATGAGAAGACTTCCATTGTCTATCTGAAGGAACTGATCGATTCGGATGAATTCAGAAAACATAAATCAAGACTTGCCTATGTAGTCGGCAAAGACATTGCAGGACGGATCGTTGTCTCCGATATCGCGAAGATGCCGCATCTGCTGATCGCCGGAGCAACAGGTTCCGGTAAGTCGGTCTTTATCAACACGCTGATCATGTCGATCCTCTACAATGCAGAGCCCTCTGAGGTGAAGATGATCATGATAGACCCGAAGGTCGTGGAACTGTCGGTCTACAATGGCATTCCTCACCTGTTCATTCCGGTCGTGACGGATCCGAAGAAGGCTGCCGGCGCCCTGAACTGGGCCGTCGCAGAGATGACGAAGCGCTATCAGATGTTTGCTGAGACAGGCGTTCGCAACCTTGCGGGATACAATGCGAAGGTCGAGACGCTGATCAAGAGTAAAGTACCGGATGCACCGAAGAAACTGCCCCAGATCGTGATCATCGTGGATGAGCTGGCAGATCTGATGATGGTATCCGGCAATGAAGTGGAAGATGCGATCTGTCGTCTCGCACAGCTTGCGCGTGCGTGCGGAATCCACCTGGTCATAGCGACACAGAGACCTTCCGTGGATGTCATCACCGGACTGATCAAAGCGAACATTCCTTCCAGGATTGCGTTTGCGGTCTCTTCGGGAACCGATTCGCGTACCATTCTGGATATGAACGGTGCAGAGAAACTGCTCGGAAACGGCGACATGCTGTTCTCCCCGCAGACCTACAAGAAACCGGTGCGTGTACAGGGTGCTTTTGTATCGGATGAGGAAGTCCAGCGTGTAGTAGACGCTATCCGGCAGGATGACGATTCACCGGCCGGGCAGGAGCTCATGAGGAAACGCATGCAGGAGATCCAGGCAGCGTCTGTCTCGGCAGGTTCTGCAGGAGGAGGCGGCGATACGGACGAGCTCTTCGCAGATGCAGGGCGGTTCATCATCCAGAAGGATAAGGCGTCCATCGGTATGCTGCAGAGATGGTTCAAGATCGGCTTCAACCGGGCTGCCAGGATCATGGATCAACTGTCGGAAGCCGGAGTGGTAGGACCTGACGAAGGGACGAAACCGAGAAAAGTTCTCATGACAGAAGAACAGTTTGAGAATTATCTTGAACAGAACTGATTGTGTCATTATAATAATATAGTTGTTTGTTTTATTTCCGTAATGGAATTCCGTAGGAGGTTTGTCATGTACAAAATTCTTGAAGCCAGAAACCTCGCCGGTCCCAACTATGAGATGATAGTGGAGGCACCGCGCGTAGCTGCACGCTGTCTTCCCGGCCAGTTTATCATTGTTAAGCTGGATGAGTCGGCAGAACGTATCCCGCTTACCATCACAGACTACGATCGTGAAAAGGGAACGATTGAGATCGTTTACCAGCCGATCGGAGAGAGTACAAGCAAATATACTGAACTGAAGGCCGGCGATTCATTTATGGATTTCGTAGGACCTCTCGGAAGACCTTCTGATCTGTGTGAATCAGAAGCCCCGGAAGCGATCGAAGCTCTCAAGCAGAAGAAGATCGTATTTGTCGCGGGCGGTGTCGGAGCAGCTCCGATCTATCCGCAGGCGAAATGGCTTCATGAGCATGGAATCGAGTGCGATGTCATCATCGGCGCAAGAAATAAAGAGCTTGTCCTTCTTGAAGACCGCATGAAGGAAGTTGCCAATGTCTATGTGACTACAGATGACGGCTCCTATGGCCGCAGCGGTATGGTCACAAAGTGTCTGGAAGATCTGATCGCAGAAGGACACAGCTATGATCACTGCGTATGTATCGGACCGATGATCATGATGAAGTTCCTCTGCCTGACCACCAAGAAGTACGGCATCCATACTGTTGTTTCCATGAACCCGATCATGGTGGACGGAACCGGAATGTGCGGTGCCTGCAGAATCACTGTTGGCGATGAGGTCAAGTTTGCCTGTGTCGATGGTCCGGAATTCGACGGCCATCTTGTAGATTTCGACCTTGCCATGAAGAGACAGACCCTGTACAAGACCCAGGAGGGCGAAGCGTTCCTTGCATGGAAAGAAGGTAAGACCCACCACGGCGGCTGCGGAGAATGTGGAGGTGACAAGTAATGGCTGATATGAAGATGTTTACCAGAGTCCCGGTCAGAGAGCAGGAGCCGAAGGTCCGTGCTACGAATTTCGAAGAAGTATGTCTGGGATATAACGAGGAAGAAGCCGTAGAAGAAGCACAGCGCTGCCTGCACTGCAAGAATGCGAAGTGCATCCAGGGCTGCCCGGTCAATATCAATATTCCGGATTTCGTCGGCGCTGTGAAGGAAAGAGATTTCGCCAAGGCATATGATGTCATCTCTGAGTCCAGTTCTCTGCCGGCAGTCTGCGGACGTGTATGCCCGCAGGAGACCCAGTGTGAAGGCAAGTGCATCAGAGGCATCAAGGGCGATGCTGTTTCCATCGGTAAGCTGGAGCGTTTCGTCGCCGACTGGGCGAAGGAACACGGCATGAAGATGAAGTGTACCGCGAAGCAGATGGGCAAGAAAGTTGCTGTCATCGGTGCAGGCCCCGCAGGTCTTACCTGTGCAGGCGATCTGGCCAAGATGGGCTACGATGTAACGATCTTCGAAGCGCTGCATAAGGCAGGCGGTGTCCTTGTCTATGGTATTCCGGAATTCCGTCTTCCGAAGGACAGAGTCGTCGCGAAGGAAGTCGAGAATGTTCAGTGTCTCGGTGTCAAGATCGAGACCAATGTCATCATCGGACGCTCTATCACCATCGAAGAGCTGATGACCAAGGAAGGCTTTGAGGCTGTATTCATCGGATCCGGTGCAGGTCTTCCGATGTTCATGAACATCCCGGGCGAGCAGGCCAAGGGAGTGTTCTCTGCCAATGAGTACCTCACCAGGAACAACCTGATGAAGGCTTACAGAGACGACTATGATACTCCGATCGTACACGGCAAGAAGGTTGTTGTTGTCGGCGGCGGCAACGTTGCCATGGACGCAGCCAGAACAGCCCTTCGTCTCGGAGCTGAGACACATATCGTATACCGCAGATCCGAAGCGGAACTTCCTGCAAGAGCAGAAGAAGTCCATCATGCCAAGGAAGAGGGTATCCAGTTCGATCTGCTGACCAATCCGGTTGAGATCCTTGCGGACGAGAACGACAACGTATGCGGCATCCGCTGCATCCGCATGGAACTGGGCGAGCCGGATGCTTCCGGAAGAAGACGTCCGGAACCGGTTGCAGGTTCTGAATTCGAGATTGAGTGTGATACCGTTATCATGTCTCTCGGAACCAGACCGAACCCGCTGATCTCCTCGACCACCTATGGCCTGGATGTCAACAAGAAGCTCTGCATCGTTGCTACCGAGGAAGAGGGCAAGACCTCTCTCGAAGGCGTGTATGCAGGCGGTGACGCTGTCACAGGCGCTGCTACGGTCATCCTCGCAATGGGAGCCGGCAAGAAGGCAGCCAAGGGCATCGATGAGTACATCAGATCCAAGGGCTGATCGCTTCTGATCAGATAGACATTCAACAGGGCTGCTGTTTTCAGGCAGCCCTTTCTTTTTCATTTTCAGGGATAGGCAGAGCATGAAGATCACACTGGCTGTTGTCGGAAAAATAAAGGAAAAATATTGGAATATGGCCATCGAGGAGTACACGAAGCGGCTCTCCAGGTATGCATCTGTCAGTATCTGTCAGACCGCTGATGAGCCGACTCCCGATCATGCTTCTCCTGCACAGGAGCTGCAGATCAAGGAGAAGGAGGGGGAGAGACTCCTTCGCGAGATCGGAAAGTATGACCGGTCAGCGGACACCTATGTCATCGCCCTGGCCATCGACGGCAGGTCCTATGATTCGGTGGGTTTCTCAAAGCACCTGGAGAGTCTGCAGGTAAAAGGGTACAGCCATATTCTCTTTGTGATCGGCGGTTCGCTGGGCCTGTCAGACGCTGTGCTCAGAAGAGCCGACGAGAAGCTCTCATTTTCAGCCATGACGTTTCCGCACCATCTGGCAAGAGTCCTGCTGGCTGAGCAGATCTACCGTGCATATCAGATCAACCGGGGTTCCCGGTATCATAAATAAGAGGATTAAATCATGGAATCGAATGTCAAAGAGGAATGGGGCAGATCCCCCTATGGAAAGCTGCAGGATGACTGGCCGAAAGACGAAAACGGCGACTTTGAGGAGCCGGTATTCCTGAAGCACTGTGCTTCCACGGATATGGA
>OMSN01000006.1 GCA_900313765.1 uncultured Eubacteriales bacterium | reverse complement strand
TCCGTATCCAGATACTCCCTCACGCGCGGGATGCGGCGCATGAACTCGATCGTAACACGCTCCGACTCTTCCTGCACCGACTGCACCGACGTGGTGTGGAACTCATCCGTATAACGCAGTGCGATCTCGATCTGTTCCTCCAGGTTGATGATGATGTCATCCACGATCGTGCTGATCGCAGCGTTCATGTTGAACACCCGAAGCGAAGCGTCCGGTGTCAGATAATACCCCGGATATACGACCTGGAACAGTTCCTGTATGATCTTCTCTATGACATTGCGGTCCGGCTCTTTTGCTGCCGCCACATGGTCGATCGACCTTCCGCCCTGGTAATCCCGCAGGATCTCCTGGACTACACTACCCGCTTCGTCCTTAAAACTGAACGCTCTCTGATGACCTGCCATATGCTCTTTCCGTCTCTTTCTCTTGTTCTGTAACCTGCCGGCCTTGAATCGAATCCGTCAGTTCTCTCATTGTAACTGAGGAATCCGGTGAGCGCAACAGCCGGATAGACCGCCTCTGTTATCTCAGGCAGCGTTTCACATACTGACCGGTATAGGATGCCGGCATCTGTGCTACCTGTTCCGGAGTTCCGCAGGCAATCACTGTACCGCCTCCGTCTCCTCCTTCCGGTCCCAGATCGATGAGATAATCCGCTGTCTTGATCACGTCCAGATTGTGCTCGATCACGATCACGGTATTGCCTCCATCCGTCAGTCTCTGCAGGATATCCGTCAGTTTATGGACGTCAGCAAAATGAAGTCCCGTGGTCGGTTCATCCAGAATATATACCGTCCTTCCGGTACTTCTGCGGGACAGTTCGGTGGCAAGTTTGATGCGCTGCGCCTCACCTCCCGACAGCTGCGTCGAAGGCTGTCCCAGCTTGATGTATCCCAGCCCCACATCATAGAGGGTCTGGATCTTCGTGCTGATGGACGGAATGTGCTCGAAGAACCGAAGCGCCTCCTCCACCGTCATGTCCAGGACTTCATAGATATTGCGTCCCTTATACCTGATCTCAAGCGTCTCTCTGTTATACCGGTGTCCATGGCAGACTTCGCAGGGGACATATACATCCGGAAGGAAGTTCATTTCAATCTTGATGATACCGTCTCCGGAACATGCTTCACACCGGCCGCCCTTGACATTGAAGGAGAACCGGCCTTTCTTATAGCCCCTTGCTTTTGCGTCATTCGTACTCGCGAACAGATCACGGATCTGGTCAAAAACACCTGTATAAGTGGCCGGATTGGATCTTGGCGTGCGTCCGATCGGGCTCTGGTCGATGCAGATCACCTTGTCCAGTTTGCCATCCCATACAACAGATTCATGCTTTCCCACCACCTGATGAGCGCGATTCAGTTTATTTGCGAGCGTCTTATAGAGGATCTCATTGACCAGAGAACTCTTTCCCGAACCGGATACGCCGGTCACGCAGGTAAATACTCCGAGCGGGAACTTTACGTCGATGTTCTTCAGATTGTTCTCCGCTGCGCCATGGACTGTCAGCCAGCCCGCCGGTTCTCTTCGTGTCTCCGGAACCGGGATCTGCAGCCTTCCGGACAGATACGCTCCGGTGACGGACTCACTGCAGTTCTCGATATCCTCTGCGCTTCCCGCTGCCACAATCTGTCCGCCATGCTCCCCGGCGCCGGGACCGATGTCAACCAGGAAATCCGCCGCACGCATGGTGTCTTCGTCATGCTCGACGACGATCACAGTATTGCCCAGATCTCTCAGGTGATACAGTGTATTCAGAAGTTTGTCGTTGTCCCTCTGGTGAAGTCCGATGGACGGCTCATCCAGAATATAGGCGACTCCCACCAGACCGGAACCGATCTGGGTCGCCAGGCGGATGCGCTGCGCCTCGCCGCCTGACAGCGTTCCCGTCGCTCTTGCAAGAGACAGGTAGTCCAGGCCGACGTCATTGAGAAATGCAATCCTCGCCCGGATCTCTTTCAGAATCTGATCACCGATCTTCAGCTGCTGCGGTGTCATTCGCATGTCGATGCTCCACAGGAATCTCTGCAGATCACCGATGGACAGGGTCGTCATCTCATAGATATTCTTATCGGCAATGGTCACCGCCAGAGCCCCGGGTTTCAGTCTCTGCCCGCGGCACGCCTGACACGGTGTGATGCGCATGTATGTCTCATACTCCGCCTTCATGGATTCCCCGAAGGTCTCCCTGTACCGACGCTGCACGTTCCGGATCAGTCCTTCGAACGCCACATCATAGACCCCCACGCCTCTCTGTCCGCGGTAATGAACCTTGACCTCACGGCCATCTGTTCCGTTGATCAGCACGTCCCGGATCTCTTTCGGATACTCCTTGAAGGGGGTGCTGAGGCTGAAATGATACTCCTCGGCCAGTGCATTGAGCAATGCTCTTGTAAATGAGCCTTCCTGACGGCTGGACTGCCATCCGGGGACTACGATCGCACCATCATCGATGGAGAGATCCGGGTTTGGAATCATCAGATCCAGGTCAAATTCCATCTTATAGCCAAGGCCCGTACACTCCGGGCAGGCTCCGAAGGGATTGTTGAAGGAAAATGAGCGCGGTTCGATCTCGTCGATTGAGGTTCCGTCATAGGGACATGCATAATTCTCCGAGAACGTGAAGATCTCCGTATCCTTATGGGAACTGGTGTCTTCCTCTCCCTGTCCATTTCTCCCGATTTCATCCGGGTGGATGTCTTTCTCCGTCTTCGGTCTCTGGACTTCCACGTAAGCAAGTCCCTCTGCCTGGGCCAGCACCTGCTCAAGTGATTCAGACAGACGCTTCTCAATTCCCGGTTTCACGATCAGGCGGTCGATCAGGATCTCGATGTTGTGCTTGATGTTCTTATCCAGCCTGATCTCCTCGGAGAGCTCGTAGAGGCTTCCGTCAATCCGCACACGCACATATCCCGACTTTCTCGCCTGCGCAAGCAGCTTCTCATGCATGCCTTTGCGGCCGCGCACGACCGGGGCAAGCAGCTGCAGACGGGTGCGTTCCGGCAGTGCCATCAGCGTATCCACCATCTGGTCCACGGTCTGCTTTCTGATCTCTCTTCCGCAGGTCGGGCAGTGCACGACACCACAGCGGGCATACAGAAGACGAAAGTAGTCATAGATCTCCGTGACGGTGCCGACTGTAGATCTGGGGTTGCGGTTGGTCGATTTCTGGTCGATGGATATCGCCGGAGGAAGTCCCTCCAGGCTGTCCACCTTCGGTTTCTCCATCTGCCCCAGAAACTGGCGGGCATAACTGGAGAGGGATTCCATGTAACGTCTCTGCCCTTCCGCGTAGATCGTATCAAAAGCAAGACTGCTCTTGCCTGATCCCGACAGTCCGGTCATGACGACCAGCTGGTTGCGGGGGATGTCGAGGTCAATATTTTTCAGATTGTGCTCTGCAGCTCCGCGAAGGCGGATGTACCTGCTGATATCTCTTGCGGGAGCTTTTCTCTTATCCGGCATTGCTTACCTCTTCTGTGTGATTGCTGCAGCAGATCAGTCCATATCCTGCAGGACCTTCTTCAGATCGATCATCTTGTCACGCAGCTGCGCTGCCGCCTCGAAATTCAGATCTGCGGCCGCCTTGCGCATCTGCTTCTCCACATCCGTGATCAGTTTCTCCAGTTCCTTCCTGCTCATGGACTCCGGATCCTTCTCGTACTCAGATTCGGACTTCGCGATATCCTTCGAGATCGCAATCAGGTCACGGACCTTCTTACGGATCGTGGTCGGCGTGATTCCATGCTGCTCATTATATCTCTGCTGAGCGGCCCTTCTGCGGTTTGTCTCACTGATTGCCCTGTTCATGGAATCTGTGATGGTGTCCGCATACATGATCACATGCCCGTCAGAGTTTCTGGCCGCTCTTCCGATGGTCTGGATCAGGGATGTCTCTGATCGCAGGAATCCCTCCTTATCCGCATCCAGGATCGCTACCAGAGTGATCTCAGGGATATCGAGTCCCTCTCTGAGAAGATTGATACCGACCAGAACGTCAAAGACATTCAGGCGCATGTCCCGGATGATCTTAGACCGCTCCAGTGTATCGATATCCGAGTGCAGATACTGTACGCGGATCCCGGCATCCTTCAGATACTCGGTCAGGTCCTCTGCCATGCGCTTGGTCAGCGTCGTGACCAGCACTTTATTGCCGTTTGCAGTCTCTTTGTTGATCTCGCCGACCAGGTCATCCACCTGGCCCGCCACCGGGCGAACATCCACCGCCGGATCCAGAAGGCCGGTGGGACGGATGATCTGTTCCGTGCGCAGAAGTTCATGCTGCTCTTCATAGGGACCGGGTGTCGCGGATACGAACAGGATCTGGTCGATCTTCTCCTCGAACTCCTCAAAACGCAGCGGACGGTTGTCCTTGGCGCTGGGAAGACGGAATCCATAGTCTACCAGAGTCGTCTTGCGCGACTGGTCTCCGTTGTACATGGCTCGAAGCTGCGGCAGTGTCATGTGAGACTCGTCAATGATGATCAGGAATTCATCCGGGAAGTAGTCCAGCAGCGTCTGAGGCGGCGTCCCCGGTGCTCTTCCATCCATATGCCGTGAGTAGTTCTCGATCCCGGAGCAGAATCCTGTCTCCCGGAGCATCTCCACATCATAGTTCGTTCGCTCCGAGATTCTCTGTGCTTCCAGCAGTTTGTCTTCGGAGCGGAAGCGTTTTACCTGCTCCTCCAGTTCCTTCTCGATCCCGCGGATTGCCTCCTGTACCTTCTCCACAGGCGTGACATAATGGGATGCAGGGAATACACCTATAAAACTCAGTGTGCTCCTTGCCTGCCCTGTCAGCGGATCAATCTGCGTGATCCGGTCGATCTCATCGCCGAAGAACTCAACCCTGTAGGCAAAATCATCCGTATCCGCCGGGAATATATCCAGAACGTCCCCTCTGACCCGGAAGGTGGATCGATGAAAATCAATATCGCTTCTGTCATAGTGCAGCTGGATCAGTTTCTTCAGGATCTCATTGCGGTCACGCTCTTCCCCGACCCGCAGATACAGCGCCATCTCCTTGAAATCCACCGGGCTGCCCAGACCATAGATACAGGAAACGGAACTGACAACAATGACATCCTGCCGGCCGACCAGGGAGGCAGTCGCAGACAGACGCAGCTTGTCGATCTCATCATTGATAGAAGAATCCTTCTCAATGTAGGTATCTGTCTGGGGAACATATGCCTCCGGCTGATAGTAATCATAGTAAGAGACAAAGTATTCCACCGCATTCTCCGGAAAGAATTCTTTGAACTCACCGTAGAGCTGCGCTGCAAGCGTCTTGTTATGGGCAATGACAAGGGTCGGCTTCTGCAGGTTCTGTATCACATTGGCCATGGTAAACGTCTTGCCCGAACCCGTGACACCCAGCAGTGTCTGGGCCTGGTTCCCCTGTCGGAATCCTTCGGTCAGCGCCTCGATCGCCTCCGGCTGATCGCCGGTGGGCTGATATTCAGAATGCAGTTTGAATTCCATATTCGATATCCCGTATCCTTGTACCGTTCAGAAACACTATGAGCCCACACAGTATAACATGTGCAGGGCCCATACGCAAACATTTGTTCTGTATTATTCTGTCACTTCGGCAATTGTGCCTCCGCCCACCACTTTGTCACCACTGTACAGCACGACTGCCTGTCCTGTGGTCAGTGCACGCTGGGGTTCGTGGAACAGGATCTCCACATTTCCTCCTTCCAGCACCCGGACGGATGCAGGAGCCTCCTTCGCACGGTAGCGCGGTTTTGCAGTCACTTCCAGAATCGTTCCCGCCCTGGGTGCATCTGCGCCATCCCCTGCGTTCTGTCTCCAGCCGGGGGTCCAGATCCAGTTAAAATCCTCCGCGACCAGCCTGCGGGTGTACAGGCCTTCCGAAACCGTCAGGATGACTTCATTTCTCTCCATATCCTTACGCTTCACAAACATCGGCTGCGGGAGGGCAAGACCCAGTCCTTTCCTCTGCCCGATGGTATAGCGCACCAGCCCCTTATGCTCTCCGAGGATGTTTCCCTGCTCGTCCACAAAGTTTCCGTGAGCGGGAGTTTCCCCTGTCTGTCTCTCGATGAAGTCTGCATAGACCCCGTCTGGAACAAAACAGATATCCTGTGAGTCAGGCTTGGATGAATTCACGAAACCATACTGCTTTGCCAGAGTGCGGATCTGATTCTTATCCTGCGCCTCCCCCAGCGGAAACCGGGTGTGGGCAAGCTGCTCCTGGGACATTGCATAGAGCACATAGCTCTGATCCTTGGAGGTGTTTTTTGCCCGCTCCAGGCACCAGCGGCCGGAATCCTCATCGTAGCTGACATGGGCATAATGGCCGGTCACGATCACGTCATACCCATTCTCCTTCGCCCACTCCCAGAGACGTCCGAACTTCATATATCGATTGCAGTCGATGCATGGATTCGGAGTCCTGCCTCGCAGATACTCATCCACGAACCGGTCCATGACCCTGCAGCGGAATTCATCCATAAAGTTCAGGACCTTAAACTCCATCCCGAGCGTTTCGGCGACAGACCGCGCATCCTGCACGTCATCCAGACCGCAGCAGGTATTCTGCTCCGGCAGATGGATTCCCGTATAGTCAAACAGACGCATGGTGCATCCTGTGCACTCATATCCCTTCTGAATCATAAGAGCGGCGGCGACCGAACTGTCGACGCCTCCGCTCATTGCAATCAATGCTTTTTTCTTCAAATGAAACCTCTTACTGTGTTATGCCTTACGCAGTTTAGCGCGGATCTTCGGTGTTACGATCTGGATCGCGATAACCACCAGGAGGATGACGCCCTTGATTGCGTTGTTGATCAGTGAATCCATCTTCAGGGCAACGATGATCTTGTCGATGACCGTGTAAGACATGGCGCCAAACAGAACACCCAGAATCCTTCCTTTTCCGCCGCTCATGCTGATGCCGCCCAGGACAACTGCCGAGATGGCATACATCTCATAGCTGTTTCCGGTAGTAGCCGGATCGGAAGACGCGTTCATGCCGATCCATACGAAGGAACCGAGGCCAACCAGAAGGCCGGTAATGGTAAAGACCACGACCTTGATATGAGGAACACTGATTCCCGTCATGAGGGCTGCCTTCGGGTTGCTTCCTACCGCATACACCTTCTTGCCGAACTTGGTGGATGTGGAGATGTATACGAACAGTACCGTCACGACGATCAGGATCAGTCCCACGTTGGGAACCGTGAACAGTTTTCCGTTGCCGAAATTGTAGAAAGGCTTATACTGCGAATTCGCGTTCACCATCTTGTAGACGGAACTGCCGCCGCCGATCAGTTCTTTGCCGATGTGCTGGCAGAAATACTGAGCAAGGGAACGGAAGATCAGCATGGTTGCCAGAGTCGCGATGAACGCCGGAATCTCCAGACGGCCAACCAGCATTCCGTTCAGAAGTCCGAGAACAGCGCCGAAGGCAAGGCTGAACAGCAGTGTGAGAAGCACACTGTTGGTGATGTTGAAGATCACAACCGAGAAACCCGAAACGATAGCCAGCATGGACCCGACAGACAGATCGATGTCACCGGTCAGACAGATCATACCCATGCCTACTGCAATGATCCCTACTGCCGCGGAATGGCGAAGAATATTCATCGCCGCCGGCCAGGTGATACCATTGTTAGTGATCATATAGACGATCAGAATGATCACAAATACGAATATGTAGCTGTATTCTCCCAGAAACCTGGTTAATCCTGACTTGTTTTTCATGACTCTCCTCCCCTGTCTGAGGTCTGCTGCGCGTTGATGGAATTCGTAGAATAGCGCATTACCGTTGTCTCATCGATCTGATCATTTTCAAGCGTTCCGATGATGGAACCGTTGTAGAATACATGGCACAGGTCTGCGACCTTCCTGATCTCAGGCACCTCCATGGAAGTGAACAGGATCGTCTTGCCCTCTCCCGCCAGCTGTTCCATCAACCGATAGATCTCTGTCTTGGCGCCAACGTCGATTCCCTGTGTCGGATTGTCGAACAGAAGGATCTGTGCTCCTGTGTTGAGCCACCTGGCAATGAACACTTTCTGCTGGTTGCCGCCGGACAGCGAAGTGATGGGATTCTTGCTGCTGACTGCCTTGATATTCAGCAGTTCCTTGTATTCCAGATAACGCTGCTCTTCCTGTTTTTTATTGATATGGAACTTGCCCGAAGACAGAGTCTGCTCTGCGAGGGACAGGTTCTCCCCGATCGTCATATCCGGAACAACCGAAGTCTCCTTGCGGTTGGACGGAAGCAGTCCCATTCCTGCACGCATGGCTCCGCGGATGGCCCCGTGTTTTACCGGTTCTCCATTGACGGTCATAGTACCGCTCCAGGACGGAGTGAGGCCGAACATGCACTGCAGCAGTTCACTGGCCCCGGAACCCTGAAGGCCGGTCATTCCGATCACTGCGCCTTTACGTACTTCCATGTTGATATCATGGAATCCGGGTCCGGTGAAATGATCCAGTTTCAATACAACATCCCCTGTCTCACGGGGCGTATAGATCTCACTTGAGGAGTAGGTTCTGCCGACCATCATGCTGATAATGCTGTCGGTATCCGTCTCGCTGAGTTTTCCGCTTCCGATATATTCTCCATTTCGGAATACGGTATAGCTGTCAGAGAGGGCGAAGATCTCCGGCATCTTGTGGGAAATGAAAATGAACGCCGTTCCCTTCTCTTTCAGCCCCCGGATAATGCCGAACAGATGCTCAATCTCGGCATTGTTCAGAGCGGTTGTCGGCTCATCGAGTATGAGGAGCTTTGCCTCGAAAAAGAGCGCTTTCGAGATCTCAAGAAGCTGCTTCTGGCTGGTTGTCAGATCCGACACCCTCGCCCGGGGATCCACATTCACACCCAGCTGTGTGAAGAGTTCCTCTGCTTCTTTGATCATCCGTCTCTTGTCCGTCTTGCCAAGTTTATTTGTATACTCTTTCCCAAGGAAAATATTCTCATAGACCGTCAGGTCATTGAACAGATTCAGTTCCTGGTGAACAAAAGCGATCCCTGCTTTCTCGGAGTCGCGAACGGTCGTATCCTTCAGCTCCTGGCCGTCGAATACAACAGTACCGCTGTCGCGGGTGTATACACCGGTCAGGATATTCATCAGAGTGGATTTTCCGGCTCCGTTTTCCCCCAGAAGCGCATGCACTTCTCCCTTCTCAACCGTCAGAGAGACGTCTTTCAGGACCTGCACGCCGCTGAAGGACTTATTGATCCCGCGCATTTCCAGTAAACTCATACCATACCTCGCTGCGGGGCTGTCAGCCCCGGAATTCTAGTGTCTTTGCCGAAAGGAGCCCGGCACTACATCGGCCGGGCCCTTGTCTTTTTTTCATGAACGCAGGCTGCGTTCCTGCCTTCCGCACTCAGTGACAGGCAATTCGCACTGGGTTCGAAAGCACATGTCCTGTCAGAAGGACGGATACTCTGTAACGTTCTCTGCAGTAACGTTCTCGCATGCGATTACGTGATCCTGCTCAACCTCAGTGCCGCTCAGATAGTCAACCATATCCTGGATTGCAGTCTGGATCATAGCCGGGCTGTAGGTGACAGATACGAGTCCCGCAAACTTCTCTGCGATATCGGTATAGGTCTCACCGCGAAGAACTGCATAGTACTCATCAAGTCCGCCGCATCCGGAGAGGACCGGGCTGTTTCCAAGGAAGGTCTCCTTGGTAGCGTCATCGATTCCGCCGCCTTCAAGAGCTTCAAGGATACCCATTGCCAGTTCATCGTCCTCTGCATAGAACCACTTGATCTCAGCATTTGCAGAATCGCCCATAAGAGATTCAAAAGAGGTCTTTGTATCGGAACGGCTCCAGTTCATGGCACCTGAGAAGGTGATGGAATCCAGCTGATCTTCTGTCCACTTCGCATCATCCGCGATGGTTGCGCCTTCGAATTCAAGGTCGCCGGTGAGATATTTTGTGAAGCCTTCGTCACGGAGGGTCGTAACAGAAGAGGTGTCGCCTTCATAGACATAGACCGCATCGCCGGGAGCCATGCCCAGACCTACGAAATATGCCGCGCAGGCAGCGCCGATTCCTTCGTTGTCGCCCTTGACGTTGGAGACTGCCGTATCTGCGACATCTGCAATGATGCGGTCAAATGCCACATACGGAACTCCTGCGTCAACGATCTGCTGGATCGCAGACTGTACGGTATCATCGATCGGCTGGATAACGAATGCGATATTGTCTTCGCCCTTTGCAAGGATATCCTCGATATTTGCTGTCTGGGTAGCCGCATCCTGGCAGGTAATCAGCTCAGCGCTGTAGGTGCCGTCTGCATTGACTTCTTCGATCTTCTCTTTCGCGAAAGTCGCGACGGAACCGGTCCAGCCGTGATCTTCCGGTGCTGTAAGGACATAGATGTGCGCTGCGTCATCAGCATATGCTCCGATGCTGAGTGCTCCGACAGCCAGTACGGTTGCCATCAGTCCTGCCAACTGTTTTCTCATGTGATTACCTCCCTTTTACCTATCCTTCTCTTAAAAGTTACAAAAACCAGGTTCTGTATGGAACAGAACCGATTTCCCTGATCAGGGATCAGCTCCTGTCAGCTGATCCGCACGGTCTCGCCGGTCTCACTCGACTGAACACTGGCAAAGACCGCTTTCATGGCAATCATGACATCCCTGCCGCTGATGCAGGATTCCCTGCCTTCCAGAATCGCAGAAACAAACTCATCAATGACGCCGGAGCTGAACTGGAGTTCATTGGTGATCAGCTTGTCCATCTCGTAATAGATGCGCTCGCCATTCCTCTTCTGGATATACAGCGTATAATCCGGATGATCATAGATATGAAGAACACCTTCTGTCCCGTAGATAACTGTGTTATTGTCCTCAGCCGCACCATAATAGGTCCAGCTGGCAGTCATGGTCCCGATTGCACCGCTGCGCATCCGGTAGATGGAGATTGCATTGTCATCCACGCTGATCGGGTTGCCATCCGGATCCTTCTTGTCCAGCGTCGCAACTACGGACTTCACTTCTTCTACGTAGTCATCCAGGAGATACTGGATCAGATCGGTCTTATGAACACCCAGATCTGCCACAGCACCCATGGCGGACTGCTTCCTGTCGAAGAACCAGGTATTATTCTTCATGATACTCCAGTTCTCCGGACCTTCGTGCCCGAAGGTGGTCCTGAACGTAAGGACTCTTCCGATCGCGCCTTCCCGGATCAGCTGTCTTGCCTTCTGGTGTCCATGAGTCAGACGCTGGTTCTGTCCGATCATGAGCGTACGGTGGTTCTCATCAGCCGCTTTCACCATGGCCTCACACTCCTCTACGGAAACCGCCATCGGCTTCTCACACAGGACGTGTTTACCGGCATTCAGGGCTTTGATGGTGACTTCCGCATGCTGCGTATTCGCCACACATACACTGACTACATCGATGGACGGATCTGCAAGAAGCTCGTCCACCGTCTCATATACTCTGCCTCCGTACTTTGCGGCCAGCTCCTGCGCGCGGTCACGGTTCCAGTCACAGTACCCTGCGATCTCCGTATTCGGATTCGCTGCGTATTCCGGAACATGACGGTGCCTGGCAATGCTTCCGCAGCCAATGATACCTGCTTTGATCATACTGTCACTCTCCTGGTTGAAAATGCAAATGCCATACACCGATTATAATCGTATCCAGACAGAATGTACATATGTAAACATGTTATTTCAAAATGATTCCGCACTCAGCACCGCAACCGATCGCGGCCGCATGGTCACCCTCTTCCAGGCCATTCCGCGCTCCTCACCGCCTGTTGCTACGTACAGGTGCCAGCTGCGTCCGTCCGGAAGATCCGGCAGTGTGATCTCAAGAGGTTCCCAGAAGACATTGATGGCAACGCACACGATGTCATCCTCTTCCAGAGTCTCATCGTAACCTGCATACACCACATAGAACGCTTTGGTCTCCTTTGTTACCAGTGCGTTCCAGGGCGTACCGGCGTGGACTGACATATTCGGGAATCCGCACCTGGCCGGTTTCAGGTCTCTGCTGACACAGCGGTGCGCTTTTCGGAATGCGATCACATCTCTTGTGAATTCCAGCATCTCTCTGTTCCGGTCACAGTAGTTCCAGTTCAGCCAGCTGATCTCATTGTCCTGGCAGTATCCGTTGTTGTTTCCGAACTGTGTGTTGGCGAATTCATCTCCCGCATAGAACATAGGTGTGCCGCGGCTCATCATCAGGACCGCCATCGCATTCTTCATCATGCGCTTCCGCAGTTGTTCGATCTCAGGATCCAGGCTCGGCCCTTCTGTGCCGCAGTTCCAGCTGCGGTTGTCGTTCGCCCCGTCCGTATTGTTCCAGCCGTTCACCTCATTGTGCTTCTCATTGTATGTATACAGATCATACAGGGTGAATCCGTCATGGCAGGTGATGAAGTTCACAGAGGAGTTGTACCCGAGATAGCCATGGGGACTCCTGCCCTGTTCGGAAGGATCCGTGGAATAGAGATCCGGGGATCCGATGATACGTCTGGCAGCTTCCGGCGCAGCCCAGTAATCTCCCTTCAGGAACTCTCTCATATCATCCCTGTACTTGCCGTTCCACTCTGCCCAGCGGTTCCATGCCGGAAAGCTTCCGACCTGGTACATGCCTCCCGCATCCCACGCTTCGGCGATCAGCTTGACATCCGCCAGAAGCGGATCCTTCGCCAGACGCTGCAGAAGCGGCGGATGCTCCATCGGAGAGCCGTCTTCATTTCTCCCGAGTATGCTTGCAAGATCAAATCTAAATCCGTCAATATGATAATTGATCGTCCAGTAATGCAGGCATTCAACGATCATCTCCTGCACGACCGGGTGGTTGCAGTTGACGGTATTGCCGCATCCGGAGAAATTGTAATACTCCCCCTCCGGATTCAGCATATAGTAAACGTTGTTGTCGAAGCCCTTGAAATTGATGAAGGACCCGTCCTCATTTCCCTCTGCCGTATGATT
Organism: uncultured Eubacteriales bacterium; assembly: GCA_900313765.1. GTDB lineage: Bacteria > Bacillota > Clostridia > Lachnospirales > Lachnospiraceae > Porcincola. The sequence goes on along the minus strand of OMSN01000006.1, from coordinate 4,659 downwards.
GAATACAACATCAAGGATAACCTGTATCCCCGCCTCATGCAGATCCCGGATCAGATCTCTCAGTTCACTTCCCTCACGGTTGTATTCTTCTCTCGCGGCATAACATGAGTTCGGTGCGAAATAACTGACGGTATTGTATCCCCAGTAGTCCATGAGGCGCTTGCCCTCATAGTTCCGAAGATCCTGCATCTCATCGAATTCGAATATGGGCATCAGTTCAACAGCTGTGATCCCCAGCCATTTCAGATACGGGATCTTCTCCCGCAGACCTTCGAAAGTCCCCGGACAACGCACACCGGAATTCTGACCCATAGTGAAACCGCGCACATGGAGTTCATAGATGATCAGGTCTTCCATCGGCATCCGCAGGCGTCCGTGATCGCCCCAGTCATAAGAATGCCGTACCACTCTTGCGTGGTAGACACCTTCCTCTGTCTGCCGCTCGCCCCAGATCCTCTGTCCGGTCACTGCTTTTGCATAGATATCCAGCAGTACATGGTTTCTGTCAAACAACAGCCCCTTGTCCGGTTTCCAGGGACCGTCTACCCTGTATGCATATTCAAACTGTGTGATGTCAAGGCCGAACACAACCATTGACCAGACATCTCCAATACGATATTCGACCGGGAACGGGATCACGGCATAAGGTTCTTTGTCATGGCGGTGAAACAGAAGCAGTTCCACAGATGTGGCGCCATTTGAGTGAACCGTGAAACTCACAGCACCGCCATACCCAAGCGCCTGCGCGCCATTATTTTCATAAAGGCCAGGACAGACCGCATAGCCCGCTACGCTCTCCCGCGGATGAAGCATATCAATATCTACGCCTGGCGTCAGGTCCATGTTTTTTGCCCCCATATACAGACGGGAGGCTGACACATGCTGACACGCATCAGTCTCCCGTACATAAGATTCGTATTGTTAAAACAGATGATTCACATTACAGCTTCGGGCCTGCTGCTACCAGAGCCTTGCCTGCTTCGTTGCCCTCATACTTCGCAAAGTTCTTGATGAAGCGTCCTGCAAGATCCTTAGCCTTCTCATCCCACTGTGCTGCATCTGCATAGGTGTCTCTCGGATCCAGGATTCCAGGATCAACGCCCGGAAGCTCGGTCGGAACCTCGAAATCGAAATACGGGATCTTCTTGGTCGGTGCCTTCAGGACATCGCCGTTGAGGATCGCATCGATGATTCCTCTGGTATCCTTGATGGAGATACGCTTGCCTGTGCCGTTCCAGCCGGTGTTGACCAGATAAGCCTTGGCTCCGCTCTTCTGCATTCTCTTAACGAGCTCTTCGCCGTACTTGGTCGGATGCAGCTCCAGGAACGCCTGGCCAAAGCATGCGGAGAAAGTCGGGGTCGGCTCGGTGATGCCGCGCTCGGTTCCTGCAAGTTTTGCTGTGAATCCGCTCAGGAAGTAGTACTGAGTCTGCTCCGGAGTCAGGATGGAAACCGGCGGAAGTACGCCGAATGCATCTGCAGACAGGAAGATTACGTTCTCTGCTGCCGGACCGGAAGAGATCTTGTTCACGTTCTTCGCGATCTTCTCAATATGCTCGATCGGATAGGAAACGCGGGTATTCTCGGTGACGGACTTATCAGCAAAATCGATCTTGCCTTCTGCATCAACGGTAACATTCTCAAGAAGAGCGTCGCGCTTGATCGCATTGTAGATATCCGGCTCGGAATCCTTGTCGAGGTTGATGACCTTGGCATAGCAGCCGCCCTCAAAGTTGAAGACGCCGTTGTCGTCCCAGCCGTGCTCGTCATCGCCGATCAGAAGTCTCTTCGGGTCAGTGGAAAGAGTGGTCTTGCCGGTTCCGGAAAGGCCGAAGAAGATCGCAGTGTTCTTGCCTTCCATATCGGTGTTTGCGGAGCAGTGCATGGAAGCGATGCCCTGCAGCGGCAGATAGTAGTTCATCATGGAGAACATACCCTTCTTCATCTCGCCGCCGTACCATGTGTTCAGGATAACCTGCTCACGGCTGGTGATATTGAATGCTGCGCATGTCTCAGAGTTGAGGCCAAGTTCCTTATAGTTCTCAACCTTTGCCTTGGAAGCATTGTAGACGACGAAATCCGGCTTGAAGTTCTCAAGTTCTTCCTCAGTCGGCTGGATGAACATGTTCTTAACGAAATGTGCCTGCCATGCGACTTCCATGATGAAGCGGATCGCCATGCGGGTATCCTTGTTTGCGCCGCAGAATGCGTCAACCACAAACAGTCTCTTGCCGCACAGCTGCTTGATTGCAAGATCCTTGACAACCGCCCAGGTCTCTTCACTCATCGGATGATTGTCGTTCTTGTATGCTTCTGTTGTCCACCATACAGTATCCTTGGAGTTCTCGTCCATAACAATGTATTTGTCTTTCGGAGAACGTCCGGTGTAGATGCCGGTCATAACATTGACAGCACCAAGCTCGGTGAGCTGACCTTTGTCAAAACCGGTCAGTTCCGGCTTCATCTCTTCCTCATACAGGAATTCAAAAGACGGATTGTGGATGATTTCCTTGACATCAAGAATGCCATACTGACTCAGATCGATATTTGCCATTGCAATAAACCTCTTTCCTGAATGCTATGTGTTTACAGATATAAAAAAGCATTGGTTTTCATGCCTTTTTTTACGCATGTATTATAGCGGACGGGTCTGTAAAAATCAACATGTATGTGGTAAAGTTAACAGTGTTGGGAGGATTATTGAAATGAGTATTCGGGACAATGTCAGAAAGATGAAAGAAGTTTCTCCTGTTGTCGCTTCTCTGGACGTCCGTATCCGCGATGCGGCTCTGAAAGCGGTCGCAGCATCGCTCACATCCAGGAAGGAGGAGATCTTCGCCGCAAACCGGGAAGATCTTGCGCGCGCCGACGCAGACGGCATAGCTGATTCTGTCAGGAAAAGGCTCCGCTTTGACGAGCACAAACTGAGTGACTGCCTGGCAGGCATCGACAGCCTGCTTGCTCTTGAAGATCCAGCCGGAAGGATCACCCTGAAAAGGGAACTCGACGAAGGTCTGGTTCTGGAGCGGGTCACTGTTCCCATCGGGGTGATCGGGATCATATTCGAGGCAAGACCGGATGCCCTCGTGCAGATCAGCTGTCTGTGCATCAAGAGCGGCAACTGCGCCGTGCTGAAGGGCGGGAAGGAAACTGCTTCCACCAACAAAGTCCTCTTTGAACTGATCCGTGACGCTGCCTGCAGTGCAGGAATACCGGAGGGCAGCCTGCTGCAGGCTTCCGCACACAGTGAGATCGATGAACTGCTGGAGTGTGATGACTGTGTGGATCTTCTGATCCCCCGCGGCTCCAATGCATTTGTCCGCTATATCATGGATCATACAAAGATTCCGGTTATGGGACATTCTGACGGTATCTGCCATACCTATGTGGATGAATATGCAGACCAGGAGATGGCCATTCCCATCCTGATCGACGCGAAGACCCAGTATACGGCAGCCTGTAACGCGACAGAGACCCTGCTGGTACACCGTGCGATTGCCCGGTCGTTCCTCCCGAAAGCTGCGGCAGCGCTCGCAGACAGTGGTGTCAGGCTCCGTGGAACCGCAGAGGCGGCAGCCATCCTGGAGGAAGCGGATGCGCCGGCACCCGGAACCACTGCAGCGATCAGCCGGGATGATGTGATGGAGGAGGGGGATTTTCGCAGAGAATACCTGGATCTGATCCTCTCCGTGAAACTTGTCGGAAGCGTGGAAGAGGCTGCGGCCCACATCAACCGATTCGGCTCTCACCACACGGACTGCATCATAACCGATAATGATGAGGCCGCTGAGCGGTTCATGACATTAGTGGATTCTGCAGGGGTGTACCGCAACTGCTCCACCCGTTTCGCCGATGGTTTCCGATACGGATTCGGCGCAGAGGTCGGGATCTCCACGGGCAAGCTTCATGCCAGAGGTCCTGTAGGCCTGGAAGGCCTGATGACCTATAAATACAGGCTGTACGGTCACGGCCAGATCGTCGGGGACTACGCATCCGGAAAAGCATCCTTCCATTTCCGCACTCTGTCATGATTCTTATGAAATATTGCACAAAAACGTCAGAATTGCGCTTGACTGAAATTGCCGGAATATTATAATAAAAGTTAGTATGTTTAAACAAGGAAATTGTTTCCAGCAATGTTTATGTCCTTTTAGGGATGGGAGATAATGTGTTATGCCTAAATCAAAATATCAAACGATCTACAGAGAATTGAAAGCGGATATTGAATCCGAAAGACTCCCTTACTAGTCCCTGATGCCTTCCGAGAATCAGCTGATCGTCCGCTTTGACTGTTCCCGCAACACAGTCCGGCGTGCCATCGGTATGCTCGCCGAGGAGGGATATGTCCAGCCGATGCACGGAAGAGGCGTCCGTATCATCTATACCAGAACACAGACTCCGCCGTTCCTGATCGCCGGGATCGAATCCTTCCATGAGAGCGCCAAGCGCAACAACCTTGGAGAATCCACAACCAAGGTCATTCGCTTTACAGAGCTGACTGCGGATGAACATGTTGCCCGGCATACCGGATTCCCTGTCGGAACTGAGCTGTACTATATACAGCGTGTCCGTTCCCTGGACGGTGATCCCTGCGTATTCGATATCAATCTCTATGACAAGAAGCTGGTGCCGGGACTCACCAAGGAGATCTGCATCCAT
>OMSN01000010.1 GCA_900313765.1 uncultured Eubacteriales bacterium | reverse complement strand
GCTCACATGTTGTTTCATGGGATCATCAAGATGAGTCTGTTCCTCTGCGCAGGTGCCTTCATGCATCAGAGCGGATGCAGTTATGTGTATGAGATCAATGGCGCGGGCAGAAAGATGCCGTTCACCTTTACATTTTATACACTCGGGGCCCTGTCCCTGACCGGTATTCCCCTGCTGTGTGGTTTCGTATCCAAATGGAATCTGCTGCTGGCCGGCGCGGTGGCCGGGACCGTGTTCTCCTATATCGGAGCGGCGTGCCTGATCGCTGCTGCATTCTTCTGTGCCATCTATACGCTGTCTGTCACACTGAGAGCCTTCTTCCCTGTGCTGGAAGAAGACCGATGGAAGAAGAAGGATCTGAAAGATCCCGGCTGGCGCATGCTGCTTCCCATCGGTGTCTTTACGGTAGCCAATGTTATCCTCGGAATCTTCCCCGGACCTGTCATGGACTTTCTGGGTAGGGTTGCCGCAGGAGCGATCTGACGAGAACAGGATCTGATTATGCTTACGGCTTTAGTTGTATTTCTTCCCTTCGGGATTGGAATTGCGGATTATATCATTGGAAAACACAGCGAGAAAGCAAGAAACACGGTTGCTGTCGTGTCCTGCTTTCTGGAGCTTGTATTGTGTGTACTGCTTGTCGCGCTGACTGTATCGGGCAGCAGTGCGTCTGTACGTACCCTGGATATCCCTCATGTTTTTACGGCGGGACTGAGCTTCAGAACGGATGGTTTCAGAAGTGTGTACAGTCTGGTGACGGCACTGATGTGGGCATTTACCACACTGTTTTCTCAGGAGTATTTCCGGCATGAGCCCGAGAATCTGAACCGGTACTATCTGTTTATCCTCATGACACTGGGAGCAACGCAGGGAGTGATGCTCTCCGGGGATCTTATGACGACTTTCGCTTTCTTTGAGATCCTCTTATGACGACTTTCGCTTTCTTTGAGATCCTGTCGCTGACATCCTTTACCTGGGTCATGCATGAGGAGACTGAAGGCGCGATCCGCGCCGGTTACACTTATCTGTTCATTGCAATCATCGGCGGCCTGGTGCTGTTCATGGGTCTTGCACTGCTGCAGCACGAAGCGGGTACGCTGGCATATGCACAGCTTCCCGAAGCACTTCGCAGCGCAGGTGCATCCGGATCGGGGAGCCGGCTTCTGGCGGCCGGTATCCCGAAGGCGCATCCGGTCGCGCCGGCACCGGCATCCGCACTGTTGTCCGGTGTGCTGACCAAAGTTGGTATCTACGGGATTCTGATGACCACGGTGGAAGTGTACCTTGAGAATGCCGTCTTCGGGTGGATCGTACTGGTTCTGGGGACCATCACCATGTTCCTCGGTGCCCTTCTTGCTCTGTTTTCTGTCAATCTGAAACGGACACTTGCGTGTTCTTCCATGTCACAGATCGGATTCATTCTCACCGGGATCGGCATGACGGTCCTGCTGACCGCGCAAAGTGTGGGAGAAGCGGGGACAGAAGCTGTAACCGGAGGCTTTGCTTCCCTCGGACATCATGCCGCCATGGCAATGTCCGGCACGATGCTGCACATGGTCAACCACTCTATGCTGAAACTGTGCCTGTTCTGTGCTGCCGGTGTGGTGGTGATGAATATTGAGGCGCTGGATCTGAATGAGATCCGCGGCTTCGGGAGGAACAAGGTCCTTCTGAAGATCGCGTTCTTCCTGGGACTGGTCGGAATCAGCGGAGTGCCGCTGTTCAACGGATATGCCAGCAAGACACTTCTTCATGAAGCCATCACCTCCGGCATCCATGAGGCGGGAGAAGGCGCTGCGATCACGCTTGCAGGGGCACATTACCTGCATGTGATCGAGTGGGTCTTCCTGATCTCAGGAGGATGTACATTTGCCTATATGCTGAAACTGTTTATCTGCGTGTTCGTGGAGAAGAATAAGAATACAGGAAGACAGGAGCGTTATGACCGGGCAGGTTCATATATGAATGTGGGCAGCACAATCGTCGTGTTCGGAACGTCTCTCCTGTTCATCGCTCTGGGACAGAAACCGGTATTCGGCGCGATTGCAGCCTTCATGACAGGGCATGAACACGTGCTGGAGGAATTCAGGCCTCTGAGTTGGGAGTGCATCTCCGGTGGCCTGATCTCTCTGGGGATCGGCCTTGCCCTGTACCTGCTGTTCATCCGCAGGGTGCTGATGACGCGGAACGGAGAGTATATCGATCGCTGGCCGCAGTGGCTGGATCTTGAGGAACTGGTGTACCGTCCGCTGCTCACCCGGTGGCTGCCGGGTATCTTCGGTCCGGTTCTTGCGGTGTTTGGCGAGAACAAGATCCTGACCCGGGTATGCAGAGGACTCATGATGGTCCTGAGCAACACGGTGCCGACCATAGGAGAGGACAAGCCGCTGAAGAAAGCCGCGTTTCTGGTCTTCTATGGTTTTGCTGCAACTCTGAAGATACTGAGTATGGGAGTGGATGGACTGATCGTCCTGTCCAGGAACACGATCCTGCGGGAGAGAGTGGTCTCCGGCAAGGCGCAGAGCAGAATGACCATCCTCCATAAAAAGAGAGAAGAACTCCATGAGGGATACGGATCCCTCACGTCGAACTTCTCATTTGCCATGATGCTTGCCTGCATCGGCATGCTCATGATACTTGGCGTGATTGTATTCTATATTATTGTGGGCTGATCATTCATACCGGAAATGGATCTGTGCTTTCCCGCTGTTCCAGTTCAGATCGAGCATCGCTCCGTTCACCATCGTGAAATGAGGGGATGTGTGTCCGATGTCCATATCCCAGATCACCGGGATATCGGGGAAGGCCATCCGGATCGCTTCATCATAGGTCATCTCCGATTCTTCCGTCTCAAAGCAGGTGCGCCCGATCAGGACCGCCCGGGTGTGCTCCGGTGAGAGCCATCCTGCATACCGCAGCTGCAGAAGGGTCCGGTACAGAACGGCAGATGAGAGAGCAAAGTTGTCGAAGTACCATATGAATCCGTCTTCTTCATAACGTCTGATAAAGTCTGCGGTCCGGTCATAACAGGTTCCGATCAGATCTTTCAGCACATCGATACATCCCCCGATACAGCGTCCGGTCACGTGCAGGGAGGCGGTGTCCGACTTGCAGACGGTCGGTGTGTCATAGACCAGCGGACCGTCCTCAGCCAGAAACGGAGCCGACCCAAGGTGCATGTCGGATGTTTCCTGTGTCACATCTTCTCCCGTCAGGATCTGAAGGGACTTCTCCAGATAGTCCGGGAGACAGGCATCGCCGCTCTCAGGATCTCTGACGGTGGTATCATAGCTTCCTGCATTGTTTCCGTATACAGTCGCAATATCACAGATCGTGGTGAGAGGATAGAGGATCCCGGTGGGATCGGATGCCCCGCACAGGAACTTCGGGTGTTCACGCAGCATCTCCCAGTCCAGATGGGGCAGGATCTCGCTCAGAAAGTCTCCGCCGGAAGCTGCAAAGACGGCATCCACTGCCGGATGCAGGAAGAGGGCGGTGAGCTCCTGGGCACGCTGGAGAGCTGTGCCGCCGCGGGGATTATTCACACGTACATGTTCGGTCTCCCAGGTCTTGAAGCCGTGCTGTTTCAGGACCTTAAGACTCTCGTTGAAACTGTCGATCTTGTGACCGACGCCGGCACTGGGTGCGCTGATGCCGATGGTACTGCCGCCGCTCAGGAACTGTGGGTAGATCATGGTTTATCCCTCCTTTTGTGGATGTATGCAGGCTCAGGAAGCCTGCGTCTTGTGTCGGCCGAGCTGCATGTACAGAATCTGGCGGATCTGAGAGGTAACCGGACTGTAGAACAGCAGGCATACCAGGACGCAGTATACAGGGGTCTGAAGCGCAAACTGAATCAGTCTTGTGGGGAAGATCGCATAGAGATTCATCCCGTTGATCAAAACCAGGCCGGCTGTCGTAAGAATCAGCGTACAGATGAAGCAGGCGGCAACCGTTCCGGCACACAGCCTTAGGATTCCCATTTTTCTGGAAATGTTTGAGCCGGAGAAGATCCCTTCCGGCAGGAAGAGTGCCGGGATCACGCCCCACAGGATCGCTGCGAGAGTGATCAGGGGATTGACGGCATATCCCTGGATCAGGCATCCGAGCAGGTCACTGACGAGTCCGCACAGTCCGCCTGCCAGCGGGCCAAACCACAGACCTGCCATGATGCGTGCGATGGCACCGAGCTGGATCCTGCCGAATCCGCCGATGTTGATCGCCAGGAACCTGGTCAGAATGAGATTGACGGCGGTCAGTGCGCCGAGTGATACAAGGGTGTAGGTACACCACACTGTCCTGTAACGGTTTCTCTGCATAATAAAACACCTCCTTAAGGTGATCAGAGGAATCCGCCCACACATAGAGGAGATGTCAGATTTATTGTGCATAATAAAAACATCCTATACGTGCAGCAACGGGTGCGGATACGGCACCGCGAACAGCTGAAAACGCTGCTGTTCTTCGTTTCAGGGCAACTCCCCATCCACTGACCACTTAACGCGCCATATCCTACTTCGCTTCGTATTGCATATTATTATAGTTGTCTCCACATGAAATGCAAGAGTGTATAAAGAAGGCTGTGATTTTTTTCACTCATAGGCCTGTAACTATGCTATAATCTGAACAAGTATGCAGCAGGCAGACGAATTCACCAGAAAGGAGAATCCGATAAGTGAAGTGGGATCCACATATTACTTCCGTAAATGACTTAAAGATCGCAGGGTTTATTCCTCATGCCGACATTAAAGACGACGGTATTCTGTTTTCTGTAGTTGTACCGGAGGGGGAACAGGCGGCACTGCTTCTCTATGAGAAGGGCAGTGATAAGGTAAAACTGGAAGTTCCGTTCCCTGAGGAACCGGTCATAGGCCGAGTGTATGCCATGAAGATATCTGGTATACCGGCGCACAGCCTGGAGTATAATTACCGGATCGGCAGCAGGATCGTCACGGATCCGTCTGCTCAGATCGTTGTCGGGAGAGAGAAGTACGCAGATACCGGAAAAAGAGGCGAACACAGTATCCGGGGCGGCTTCGCCAAGCCTGAGTTTGACTGGGGAGAGCAGGAGAAACCGCTGCACATTCCCTACAGTGAGTCTGTATTCTATGAGCTGCATGTGAGAGGATTCACGAAGAGCCCTTCTTCCAGGGTCAGGCACAGGGGAACCTTTGCGGGTATAGTGGAGAAGATTCCATATCTGCGTGAACTTGGCATCACCGCTGTGATGCTGATGCCGTGTTATGAATTCGACGAGGTGCCGGACACAGGACGTGAAGGATGGAGACCAGAGAGTATCGGCCGACTGATCGCAGGCAGTTCACTTCCGCAGTCGGCAGTCCTGGTGCCGGACAACAGGCCGGCTGACCCGGCGCAGGGCGGCAGCCCGGCTGAATCCGTGCCGGATGAGAAAACTTCCCCGAAGGGAAAGAAAACACCTGCTCAGCACCTGAATTACTGGGGCTTTGGTCCGGGATGGTTCTTTGCGCCGAAGCGCTCTTACAGTGCACAGGAGGATCCATCTGTTGAATTCCGCACTATGGTGCGCGAGCTTCACAAGGCCGGGATCGAAGTTCTGATGGAGATCAACTGGCCGGAAGGCACGGACCCGGCATACATGCAGGCATGTCTTCTGTGGTGGATCGAGTTCTATCATGTAGACGGCTTCCTGATCATGGCATCCCAGGAGGATGTGAACGCCGTTGCCAAGAGTCCGGCACTGAGCGATGTGAAACTGATCTCGGATTACTTTGATACCGCCAGGATGTATCCGAAGGGACGGCCATACAGGTTCCGCAATCTGGCAGAGTATAATGTCGGGTTCAGGTATGACGCCAGGAAGTTCCTGAAGGGCGATTCGGACAGCCTGAAGGATTTCGTCTCAAGATGCCGTTATAATCCGAAGGATGCGGGCGTGATCAACGCCATCACCGGTCACGATGGCTTTACACTGTATGATCTTGTCTCTTACAATGACAAGCATAACGAGGCGAACGGAGAGTACAATCACGACGGCGCCGCCAATGAATTCTCATGGAACTGCGGAGTGGAAGGTCCCTGCAGGAAGCAGGAGATCTCCAGACTGCGCATGAAACAGATGAAAAATGCACTTGCGCTGATGATGCTCTCCCAGGGAACACCCATGCTCACGGCAGGTGATGAGATGCTGAATAGCCAGGCAGGCAATTCCAATCCGTACTGTTTTGACACGGAACTGACCTGGGTGAGATGGTCTGAAACCAGGGATGCGAAGGAATTGTCCGATTATGTCCGGATGCTGATCGCATTCAGGGCATCGCATCCGCTGCTTCATCAGAAGGCAGAACTGACAGGCGCAAGCCTGGGCGGATTCTTCCCGGACTTCTCCTGTCACGGCTCCAATGCCTGGTTCGCGTCCTTTGACCAGCAGGAGAGAAGCGTGGGAATGATGTACTGTTCCCAGGAACCCGACGGCAATGTGCTTCGTGAACTGCAGGACAGCACTGCCGGGTCTTATGTGTATGTTGCTTACAATTTCCACTGGCAGGAGAAGGAACTGGCACTTCCCTATCTCCCCAGCGGACGGGAATGGCATGTGGTGATCGACACTTCCGTGGACCGGTACAGCAAAGTGGCAGCAGAGAAGAGCGGCTGTGGCTGCAGCGGCAGCGGTGAAGAAGTGAAATGTGTGAAAGTGCCGGCACGTTCGATCCGCGTGCTGGTTGGATGAGTTGCAAAATGCAGGAAGATAAGAGATATCAGAATGAAATACCCGGGAGATATGAAGGCAGTCCTTCAGACGGGAAGATCACATGGGACAAGACGCTGGGACATCTGCACACAGTGCTTCATCACAAGAAGCTGGTGGCAGAGGGCTGCTTTGCGGTCGGTCTCTACAGACAGGGACTGCTGCATGACCTGTCCAAGTTCCAGCCTACGGAGCTGCTGAACGGATTCCGTTATTTCCAGGGAGGCATGCAGAGCCCGAATAACGGGGAGCGTGTGGTGAAAGGACACTCTGATTCCTGGATTCATCACAAGGGGCGCAATCGTCACCACTATGAGTACTGGAATGACTACAGCATCGACGCTGCAAAGAAAGGGGAGTTCCCGATACGGGCGGTCCGGATGCCCAGGCGTTATGTGGCGGAGATGCTTATGGACCGGATCGCGGCATCCAAGACTTACATGAAAGATGCATACACGGATGAAGAGCCTCTGAAATATTATGAGAGGGGCAGGGCCGGTGAACTGATGCACCCTCAGACAGCGAAGGAACTGGAAACCATGCTGAAGATTCTTGCCCGGAAGGGCGAGAAGGAATGCTTCCGTTTTGTCCGGGATTACTACCTGAAGGGTGGAAAAATGTAATCTCTTGCAATGGACTGCGCTTTGCGCTTACAATGAATAAAAAGTAAAGAACGAATGGGGGACACCTGAAATGAATAAGGATCACAAGGTTTTATACAGTGGTATGCAGGCTACCGGCAATCTGACGCTGGGCAATTATCTGGGAGCGCTCAAGAACTGGGTGAATCTTGCAGATGAGTATGAATGCTTCTACGGGGTTATGGACCTGCATTCTCTGACCGTGCGTCAGAATCCTGCAGAATTCCGCAAACGTGCCCGTCAGCTGATGATGCTGTACATCGCTGCAGGTATTGATCCGGAGAGAAACTGCCTGTATCTGCAGAGCAGTGTCCCCTGCCACGCAGAACTCGGATGGATCCTTGACTGCTTTACCTACATGGGTGAACTGCAGCGCATGACACAGTTTAAGGATAAATCAGCCAAGCATGCGGACAATGTCAACGCAGGCCTGTTTACCTATCCGGTACTGATGGCTGCGGATATCCTGCTGTACCAGACGGATGTGGTTCCGGTCGGTGTCGACCAGCTGCAGCACCTGGAGATCACGCGTGATATCGCGCAGCGCTTCAACAGCATCTACGGGGATGTATTCACGATGCCGGAGCCGTATATCGGCAAGATCGGCGCCAAGATCATGTCTCTGCAGGATCCGGCCAAGAAGATGTCCAAATCGGATGACAACCCGAACGCGTCCATTTTCCTGATGGATGATCCGGATACGATCCGCAGGAAGTGCAAGAGAGCAATCACAGACTCAGAAGCTACGATCGCATACCGCGACGAGCAGCCGGGTCTGAAGAACCTGTTTGATATCTACTGCGCATGTACGGGCAAGACGCCTGATGACGTGGTGAAGGAATTCGCAGGATGCGGATACGGACAGGTCAAGGAAGCAGTCGGAGAGGCTGTAGTCGGCGTCCTGAAACCGCTGCAGGATCGCGTGAAGGAACTGGAGAGCGATAAGGGATATATCGACAATGTCATCAAGACCAATGCGGAGAGAGCCTATTACTGTGCCAACAAGACGCTCCGCAAGGTCAAGAAGAAGATCGGACTCACCGAGGTTCGCTGAGCGGCGGCTCGGACAGCATGACGACGCCGTCTCCGCTCTTTTGCCCGATGATCTTCAACTGATTGATGTAATCTCTGCCCAGGTCGGTTAATTCGACCCGGGCTTTTTTTATGTATCCGATCGTCATGCGGTCATCACCGGCCAGGGGAACGGCGATATAGTCAGACCCGTTGAGATCTTCGGTGATGATGCCGGAGCACAAGGTGAACGCGTTCATTCCCACCATCAGGTTCAGCAGGGTAGCGCGGTCATCTGCCTTGATGATCTTCCGGTAATCGTAGGTGCTCAGGACTTCTTCGGCGAAATAAAAAGAGTTGTTGTCTCCCTGCTCAAAGGACAGGCAGGGGTAGGAACGCAGCTCTTCAATGGAGATCTCTTCTCTGCCGGCCAGAGGGTGGTTCTTCCACAGGTAGACGCAGATACTGCAGGCGAACAGCGGGTGGAATTCAAGACCATACTCACGGAAGATCTTGGTGAGCGCCTCACGGTTGAAGTCGTTCAGGTACAGGACACCCAGCTCGCTCTTCATGTTGCGGACATGATTCATGACCGTGTGGGTCTGGGTCTCGTGAATGGCAAACTCATAATTATCCATTCCGAATGCATTGACAGTCTCAATGAACGCCTTCACGGCAAAAGAGTAGTGCTGGGTGGATACCGAGAACTTGGTCTTTCTGGAATTACGGTCAATGAAACGCTCCTCCAGGATCCCGTACTGGGCGATGATCTGCCGGGCATATCCCAGGAATTCCTGCCCCTCCTGTGTGATGGAGATCCCGCGGTTGGAGCGGATGAAGATCGGTGTTCCGAGCTCCTTCTCCAGTTCTTTGATGGTACTGGAGAGCGAGGGCTGCGTGATAAACAGCTGATGAGCAGCTTCATTCATGCTGCCGCAGTCTGAGATAGTGATGGCATATCGCATCTGCTGAAGAGTCATGAAGATCTCCTTTATAAGCTCTGTATGAATGAGTATTCTTCAGTGCATCGTAACACATGTGTCAGACGATTACCAGTAACTTCATTCTGTACTGGATAAGGATGAGAAAAGCATGTGATACCGGGATGTTTACTGGAATATAACCGAGATAAATGATATTGTATAAGTAAGTATCCTTTATAAGAAGAATATGACAGACTAAAACCTCGTTCAGGAGAAAAAATATATGAAAAAGCCCATTTCTGCCAGAATCATATCGGTCCTTCTTGCTGCTTCGATGGCATTGAACACAATTCCTTCTTCTGCATATGCGGAGGAGCGTTTTGAGCCGCAGGAGACGGTCCAGATCCAAACCACAGAGGATCTGCCGGCTTCTGAGAGTACAGAGGAACACATCCCTTCCCCGGAACCACAGACAACCGCTGAGCCGCAGACTGCCGCAGAGCCACAGACTGCCGCAGAGCCACAGCCTGCACCGGAACCGGCCTTGGAAGAACCCGTTCAGGAGGAAATACCGGTTTCGGAATCTGTGCCTTTCATCGAAGATACGCCCGCGCAGGATGACGGAGCGATGCTGCAGGATGGGATAGAAGCTGCGCCTGCAGAGACAGTTTCACCAGCGCCGAATGAAGATTCTGTGCAGAGTGAAGCACAGGATGCGGCGTTTGAGCAGTCACAGAAGACAGAAGATATACAGATCACTGTCAAGGCACAGGCCGGAGTGTTTCCGGCTGGTACTGTCCTGAAAGCGGAAAAGCTGTCCGGACAGCAGCTGGAAGAAGCGAAGACAGCTGTCTCAGAAGCGCGTGAAGAAGGACGCATGTCAGCGACTTCTCATTACTATGCCATAAAGATCCTGGATGCAGATGGAAATGCAATTGAGCCTGCAGAAGGACAGACGGCAGAAGTATCTTTCGCCATACCGGAGGCGGCGGATCCGAACCTTGACGCTGCTGTATATCAGATCACCCCGGAAGAAAAAGATGGGGAGAAGATACTGGTTGCAGGAAAACTGGAAATGAATGCAGACAAGAGCGAAGGAGTCGTGAAAACAGAAACCAGCGTTTTTCCATTCTTTGCGATTGATCTTACCTATAGCCGTTTTCAGTATGCGCTGCCTGCGGAACGTTCTGTCCGGCTGCAGGAGATGCTGGAGACACTCGACCTGTCCGGAGAGGCGGAATCTGTCCTCGTGAGTAATGAAACCCTTTTCTCTGCGTCCGAAGAGAACGGGGAATGGATCATCACGGTCCATCAGTCATTTGACGGGGTGGAATGGGTCAAAGCCGCCATCCGGGGAATTACCTACGAAATAGGTGTTACATATGGGGCGGAGGGAACATCCGCCCGGATCGAGGTAAATGCGGTATCCAGAACAAACAATATCGTGGGTGATGTATTCGTCAACATGATTAATTCTGCAAATGAGTCCGCACAGGATGAGATCCAGCCGGAGAATGATCCGCTTACAGAGTACCCGCTTGAGCATCATGAATGGTCCTACTATGGGGATTCTTTGCGGATCCGCTATCTGGATGGCGGGGATGCAGAGGGACCGAACTACCTCGTATACAGAGATTCTCTCCTGCTGATCGGTGAGGAAGAGGGAGAACAGTATACCGTAACGTTCTCTGAGGACGGTACGGTCTCTTATGTGACGCCTGCCATCCCGGAGGAACTGCTGAAGGATAAGACCGGGATTGTGTTCCTTGCGCAGCATGTAGGCTATGACAACATACTGGTGTTTGACGGTGCGGTGCAGTATGACGGGGATCTCATGACGGTTCCTCTTAAGAAAACGGAAGAGATCACAGTCAATGAACTGTTTTCCGACGGTAAACTGGTTGCCGAATCGAGTGCTTCAGGCGAAGAGAGTCTGAACGCGTCCGGACTTGACGATATTGACTTCAACAGGAGAGTCAGCGGGACCAACTGGTCCGCGGAGATCACAGACTTTCGTCCCAGCGGCATCGGAATCGGAGGTTCCTCCAGTGTCGATGTATGGGATCTGCTGTTTCAAGTGAACATCAACATCAAGCTGGATCTGGACTTCAAGGCCAGATCCACAGGTGCGAGCAACGGACTTGAAACCCGGATGATCGCATTGCTCGGATTCAGTGTGGGATTGTTTGACGTGGAATACACCTTCAATCTGCAGGCGCAGTTTGACGAGCATCCGATCGAGGTGGAGGGAACGCTCACGACCGATTTCAATTACGGGATCGGGACGCATGGCGCGAATATCAACACATTCAGAACCCCGGTTAAGATCAGGAAGCTGACCGTAATAAACCCGGAGGATTACAACAAAGACATCCATTTTTATATCGGTTCACAGCTGACGCTGCAGGGCGGTTTTCTCAGTTTGAAGATCAATCTGCTCATCGAGAAGATCAATCTGGGACCTGTACTCTCCATCACACAGGATTCCAGAGGAGGATGCTATATAACCGCCAGACATGAGAAGGATCAGTACGACCCCGATGACCTGGAGGCGGTGAGCACGATCCATACCTGTGCCAGACAGGGAGAGGAGGGCTGTCTTGATCTGGAGATCGTGGAGAAAAACAGGAACAGCATGATCTTTACGATCAACCTGTATTTTAAAAAATGGTCATTCACACTCTCTGATAAGGGAGAGAAAACAATAAAGACAGAGAATTATTATGATTCTTATACATATGGAAGCGGAATGAGATCCGGAACCTGTCCCCACAGGTTCTCTAAAGTCCCGGTCAACGTGTGGCTGGATGAAAACCAGACAGTGAAAGCGCCGGAAGGAATCGAGGTGACGGTCAGTGAAGCCCTGAGTCTCCATGAATCGGAGAAGGATCTTGCGTACGGGGTGACAGACAGTGAAGGAAAGACGTATCTGTTTCTTCCTGTCGGCGCCATGTATAACGTTGTTGCCAGCGGTGAGATTGATGGCAGAACACTGGCAGGATCCAGTAAGACACCCTATGTGTCCTCAGAGCAGCCCATCCGGGCGGTGGATGTCATCATGAAGTCCGATGAAAAAGTCTCGGTCAGGACCAGGATCGTCTGGAATGTCGATACAGACAAAAAGGACATTCCGACGGGGGAGTCAGCCCTGCATATTGCGCTCATGCAAAGAGAAGCGGGAACGAATGACAGCTGGCAGATTGACTGGAGTCACAGTACCTATACGGATCTTGCCAGGAACTGGGAAGTGCCGGAATGTGTCGATGTTCCGAAGTTTGGCTTTAAAAATGGAAAAGCATATCTTTACGAATACTGCATACGCATCATAGAAGGCCACTATGGAGACGAATATATCAGAGTGATCTCCCCTGAGAATGGATATGAGTATATCGAACGCGGTGTCGATGCTTATGACGATGCCGTAGGCCAGAAGGAGCAGATGCACGTTTCAAAATATCATGTCGACTATCAGGATGTGGAGACGGAAGACAGCAGAACCACCACCATCACGGCAACAGCCGCAATGGATGTGAGAGTCCGCAAACTGTGGAAACTGACGAATCCGGAAGACAAGCCCGGATCCGTCTGGCTTGCCCTGCAGCAGAAACCGGAAAACGGATGGGCGAGTAAAGCCGCTGAAAGAAATGTTCCCGATCAGTGGCTTCCCATACTGAACCCGCTCCCGGTACCCTATTTCCAGGAAGACTGCTCCAATACGCTCAGGAGTCTTCAGGATGTGCAGATCGATAATAAGGAACTTGTTACGATACTGGGAGATTCGGGCAGTATCGAGAATACGCCGCTGACGATCGGGGAAGCCGGCGGCAGCAATTCATGGACCATCGCCTACACCGTTCCAAAGTACCGCAACGGGATCCGTATGCAGTATCAGGGAGCGGAACTTGACAGGACTGTCATAGAGAATCTGCTGCGGTATGAGTATGACCATTCCACTGTCGTTACGGTGCAGCCCTTTGGGAACTATGTTTCCATCCCCGGTCTGGCGGCAGATGACACTGATATTGCAAAGAGTGCGAACGTAATCAATACCGATCCGGTTGAGGACGGTACACTTATGGGCTCCGTCAGGTGGGAGACTGCCTGGAACTGGCAGGGTCTCATTCCGGATCATGTCGACCTGCATATCTTCAGGGACGGTGTTGAGATCGCGGAATCTCCCCTGACGCTCAACAAAGCCGATTACCAGGGACTCGATACATGGATCTGGACTCTCACGCCGCAGGAATATGATCCGGAAGCGGTCTATACGGTAAAGGAGACCATTCCGCATGGAACGAACGGACCGATCTGGGTCGGCATCGTAAACGGACTGCATGTCTACAACTATAACATCGCATATGACTACCTGCAGTGTGAGGTGCAGGCTGTCTTTGAGAAAGAACCCGGACAGGATGAGATAGGACCTGTCATGATCAGGGACAGGGAAGGGAATGCTGTTCCGGACTGGATCTTTCGTCTGAAGAAGAGTGCCGGATGGTGGGGACGTGATGCCAGCTATCTGAAGTCAGATGTCAGGGATATCTCGGAATATCAGCTTGATGCCCCTGAGGTTGAGGGGTATGTCCGTATCTACGAAGAGCCATATGCATATACGCGCCCGCAACTGGGGAGCCTGTTCTATAACTTCTCTGTATATTACATGCTGCAGAACCCCATTCGCATCCGGATCACTACAGAATGGGTGAATCCGGACGGGTCTCCTGTTGACAGCTCAGTTCCTGTTCCGGAACAGCTGAACTGTGCTCTCAACCGTGATGACGAGAAGATCGAAGAGTTCACTCTGACCAAAGGTCCCGTATCCTGGAGTGAACATCTGGTGGATCAGGACGCGGAGGGAAAACCTCTGATGCGCCTGGACGAGAATGACAATAAACACAAATATGTATATACCATCATCCCGCAGCAGGTGGAAGGATTCATCACACAGATCATCGAACAGGATGATACAGAAACGCTCAGCTATGTAATCCGGAACACCTGGGTCGGGGAGGATTATGTGAATGTCAGAGGGAAGGTCAGCTGGGAAGGCGATGAAGAGAAACTTCATATCAGGCCCGAGACCGTGAAGCTCTCTGTAATCAACAGCAAGGAAGAGCGTGTCAGGACGATCGAGGTGCCGGTAAACGGAGATGGTACCTATGAAGCAAGATTCCTGCCGGGACCGGAGAAGAAAGACAGTGAACCGGAAACCGGTGGCGAAGGCGGCGAAACCGGAACAGAGGAACCGGAAACCGATGCTCCCGCGGACGGAGGGGAAGGAGATGGATCCGGAGCAGATGAGGAAGTCATTAAGCCGGATTATACCGTTTTAGAGAGTCATGTGGATGGCTATACGACAACCTATACGGAGCCTGTCTTTGACGAAGAGACCCGCACGTGGATCTGCGACGTCAACAATAAACTTACAGGATATTTCCCGCTTACCATTCAGAAGGTGATCCGGAACAGTCCTGATGCTGAGACTCCGTCGGAGCAGTTCCATTTCACGGTACATGCAGTAGACGAAGCAGTCGGTAAAGACGGCTACTGTCCGGTGCCGATCAATCCTCTCACGATAACAGGCGAGGGGGAGACTACCGCGGAATTCCTGATCGATCAGAACGGTGTGTATCTGTATTCAGTCACTGAAGACAAGGGAACCAACCCGTCTCTTTCTTATGACACGAATGAAAACCTTGTCCTGGTTGCAAGAACTGAGGATGAGGAGGGGAACGTAGAATTCAGAAGCTGGGTCGGTGTGCCGGATCCGGATGCAGGAGAGGCGTCCGTTGATGTGGGACCGGCCGCGGATGAGTCAGCCTCAGGCGGTGAGGAGACTTCCGGATCTGCTTCCTCCGGTCAGGAGAGCGTCACTTTGGATGAAGAAACAGAGCCCTCATCAGAGGGGGAAGAACTGCCCGGAATGGATGAATATCTGTCGGACAGGGTGGTCTTTACCAACTCCTATCCACTGCCATTCTCCGTTAAAGTCGAATGGGAGATCGATTCGGAACAGCGCTGGAAGCCGGGGAGCGTGACGCTTGTCCTGCAGCATAAGGTCAAGGTGCAGGAAAATGCAGAACAGACCCAGGGACAGGAGCAGCAGGACGCCCAGGGAACGCAGGAGCAGGAGGAACAGACAAAGTGGGAGACCGTACAGACTGCGGTCGTGAGTGATGTCAACAAATGGGAGACCTCCTTCCTGGTATTCCTTGAGGATGGGGAAACACTGGATGATTACCGTGTAGGCGAGATAGAGAACGACGGCGATGTGGTCGCGGAAGAGGAGAAAACGAAGGAAGATAAGGAAGAAAAGATGAGCGCTGCCGAAGACAGTGATTCAGAAGAGGATGATTCAGATGACAGCAACAGAGCCCAGCGGGCATCATTTGACCTGCTGGTGGGAGAGGACATAGAGGGAGTAGATTTTGACGTCAGCGTTGATGAAGATCAGGAGCCGCACTGGCGTCAGGATAATGAGCGCCATGATGTCATCCATAACGACCTCGACAACATCACTCTGACCGTGGAAAAGGAATGGGTGATCGACATTGAGGGGAATGATAAGCCCGAAGAGATCAAGGCTGCCATCCAGAGGAAGAAAGGTCCTGTCTGGCAGACCGTGGAGATAGTGGAGCTGAATGATGACAATGGATACCGCGCGACCAAGGATGTACCCAGGGAGAACGCTCAAAATGAAACAATCAACTACCGCGTCCGCGAGCTGAAGGAAGACACGATACTGAACCAGCTGCTTGGCAAGATCATGGAATATACTTCCTGGCTCAATTATCCAAGGGCACAGTTCGAGACTGCCATGGGCAAGATGAAGTCTGACTGGAGTGCATATTACAAACTGCTCCCGGATTCATTCAAGGACGCAACGAAAGACTTTGACACACTGGCGGGGGCGGTTGGTCTGCCAGCAGACTCCGCGCCGCTGAATGTATATCTCAAGTTCCTCGATGTGATGAATTTCTGCTCTGCAGCTTCGCGGATCGTTTACGACAAGGGCGACAAAGACAGAGTCGGTGAACCAAGTGAATGGAACCTGGTCACTTACGAGGTGGAAGGCGGAGATTCTGCTCTTCAAGGCGAAGTGAAAGACCATACCACCGAATATACCGTCAAGTATGAGACAGACGGCAATACGACGAGGATCGAAAACACGGCCGTACTGGATATCCAGAACGTGAAGCGCTGGGTCAGGCTCGGAGGGGATCGGCCTGAGTCCGCATGGATCGTGCTGCTGTGCCAGCCGAAGGAGGGAATGGCAGACAGAGCGCAGGAACTCGGACTGCCGATTGATCTGAACCAGCTGACCAACATCGAGTTACCGGTCATCAATCCGGTCAGAGGCGGCTCCAACCTGATTTCGATCATCAGTGAGCTTGCAATCGGGATCGACCTGAATATCTTTGGCTCATTACTGGATGACGTAATCCCGAAGGTGGCCATTGCGAAAGTGACTGAAGATGATAACTGGCGCAAAGAATACCGGGTCAAGAAGTATTTGCTGGGAATTCCGCTTCAGTTCAAAGGCGCAGAACTGGTCAGCGAGATCCTGCGTCAGATCATCAAATATGTGATCCATATCGACATACCAGTGTCCTTCAATCCGATCAGAGGATATATCAGCATACCCACCAGGGCAATCCAGAGCTTCAGTGCGCTGGAAAACGGATTGCTGCACGGAGACTGGTCTGAAGTACTGGACAAGGCGAAATATCTGACCCTGGATGATCTGAAGGCGTTCAAAGACCTTGATCCGTCAGCACCAAAGCCGCTGCTGTTCTATGACTACGAACTGATGACAAATGTCATCAATGTGAAATTCAGCTTTCCAACGGATGATGCATTCACGCTCAAGGGCAAGAAGACCTGGAAGGATGACGATGAGAAGAACCGCCCGGATACGATCAAGATCCATATCAAGGATGGAGACAAGGAGGTTAAAGGCTCACCGGTCGAACTTAAGAAATCAGACTTCAAAGGAAAGAACGAATGGACCTGGGAGATCGGGCTGGAACGGCCGGCAGTGTCGAAATCAAACTATGTTGCCTCCGAGGAGTGGCCGGACGATTATCAGTACAAGGATAACTATACCGTCGAAAAGGATGGGCTGAACCTGATCAACACCTGGCACGCGGCAGGGGACAAGGTTACGGTCTCCGGAAAGAAGATCTGGGAGGATGAGGACAATCTGGAGGGCCTTCGTCCGAAGAAGATCACGGTGCATCTGTACGGTGATGGGAAGGAGGTTGCCAAAGCTGACACGTCGGAGGCAGGAGAATGGAAATATTACTTTAAAGACCTGCCGAAGAAGAATGACAAAGGGCAAGAGATCAAGTATACGCTGAAGGAGGATGCGGTCAAGGGCTACGAGTCCAGAGTGGATGACTACAATATCATCAATACGCATGTTCCGGAGAAGATCACAATAGAGGGCAGCAAGACCTGGGAGGATGATGACAACAGCCAGGGGAAACGGCCCTCCGCCATCACGATCCGCCTGAAGGCAGACGGCGAAGAAAAGAAGAGCGTCTCCGTATCCGAAGCAGACGGCTGGAAGTGGAGTTTCAAGGATCTTCCGAAGAAGAAAAATGACAAAGAGATCTCCTATACCATCACAGAGGATACTGTGGATGGGTACACATCCGAGGTAAAGGGATATGACGTGATCA
>OMSN01000188.1 GCA_900313765.1 uncultured Eubacteriales bacterium | reverse complement strand
TCCCTGGAGCGACCGGATCTTTCTGATCGAAGGAGACGCTTCGGAAGTACTCCGGACCCTGGAAGACTGTGCTTATGATGCCGTGTTTATGGATGCGGCCAAGGCCCAGTACATTCATTTTCTTCCCGATGTCCTCAGAATCCTGAAGACCGGTGGCCTGCTGATCTCTGACAATGTGCTGCAGGATGGAGTGATCCTGGAGTCACGTTATGCTGTCGAGCGCAGGGACCGGACGATCCACAGACGGATGAGAGAGTATCTGGAGGTGCTCTGCCAGACCGACGGGCTGCTTACAACAGTGGTACCGATCGGAGACGGGGCAGCGGTTACGATCAAAGATAAGGATACAGTGATCCTTCCCGAAGGGGAGGACTGACAGATGACGAGAATATCGTCAGGGAGACTTGTATGCATAAACAGGGGGCACTTCCCGAACTTCTGATCCCGGCATCCAGCCTGGAAGTACTCAGGGTGGCGGTCCGCTATGGAGCGGACGCAGTCTATATCGGCGGAGAGGCATTCTCCCTGCGGGCGAAGGCTAAAAACTTCAGCATGCAGGAGATGCAGGAGGGAATCGACTACGCGCACAGCCATGGTGTCAAGGTTTTTGTGACTGTCAATATCCTTGCGCACAATGAGGATCTGGAGGAAGCAGACGCCTACCTGTTACAGCTTCGGGAACTGAAACCGGATGCGCTTCTTGTCGCGGACCCGGGAATGTTTATGAGAGCGCGCAGGATCTGTCCGGATCTGCCGATCCATATCTCC
Source organism: uncultured Eubacteriales bacterium (assembly GCA_900313765.1). Classification (GTDB taxonomy): domain Bacteria; phylum Bacillota; class Clostridia; order Lachnospirales; family Lachnospiraceae; genus Porcincola. The sequence goes on along the minus strand of OMSN01000188.1, from coordinate 2,911 downwards.
ACCCAGGCGAACAATGTCAATTATGAAACTTTTCTGTTCTGGCATTCTCTCGGAGCAGAGAGGGTCGTGTGCGGAAGGGAACTCAGCCTGAAAGAGATCCGCGAGATCCGTGAGCATATACCGGATGAGCTGGAGATCGAGGCTTTCATTCACGGTGCGATGTGCATCTCCTACTCGGGAAGATGCCTGCTGTCGAACTTCCTGACCGGACGTGATGCCAATCACGGTGCATGTACGCATCCGTGCAGGTGGGAATATTCCCTCAATGAAGCTTCGCAGAAAGACGGGATGCTGCTGCATACGCGCCTGGGAGAGGAACCCAGGTTCAGCATTGAAGAAGAGAGCCGGCCGGGTGAATTCATGAATGTGGAGGAGACCGAGAGGGGCACTTTTATATTCAATTCTAAAGACCTGTGCATGATCGAGCATATTCCGGATATGATCGAAGCCGGCATCGACAGCCTCAAGATCGAAGGAAGAATGAAGAATGCCCTGTATGTCGCCACTGTCGCAAGGACTTACCGAAGGGCGCTGGATGATCTTGCACGGGGAAGAGAAGTCTATGAGTCCAACATGGACTGGTATCATGAGCAGATCAGAGACTGTACCTTCCGCCCGTTTACTACAGGGTTTTTCTATGGAAAGCCCGGACCGGACGCGCAGATCTATGACAGCAATACCTATGAGAGAAATTACATCTATCTGGGGTATGTGCAGGGTTATAAAGACATCGATGGGATTCGATATGTCGAAATAACGCAGAGAAATAAATTCTGCGTGGGAGATGAGATTGAGGTGATGCGTCCTGACGGTGAGAACGCCGTGACGGTTGTGGAAGAGATCCGCAATGAGAGCGGGGACATCGTGGAGAGTGCGCCGCATCCGCAGGAGAAACTGTTTCTGAAACTGAGGACAACTGCAGATATTTGTGATATTTTGAGGATGCAGGGTTGATACTCTGCGTCTTTTTTTAAGGAGGTCCTATGCTGGAAGCAAGAATATACGTCGGCCTTCGGGACAGAGATACCCGTGAACAGCATTTTGATACAGAAAAATACAAATCCATCCTGAAAGATGTCTGCAGGCATTATCACACTCCGTTCTCTGTTCAGGTGATAGAGGGTGGATATTATCACGACGATGGCAGCTGGGTGGATGAGAATACACTTCTGATCACTCTGATCGGGACACCCAGAAAGATCGTCTATGAGATCGCCCGTGATGTGTGTACATTTTTCCGTCAGGAGTCTGTCATGATCACCTGCAGTCCGGTCTTATGCTTCAACGTTCATGACGATCTGCAGAAAATCAACCTTAATGAGGAGGATACTCCGGATCTTTGACAGGGTGTTTTTCAGACCGCCCGGAAAAGAGGAAGTATGAAGATAAGAAAAACCACCAGAGAGGATGTCAGAGAGCTGATGGAGATCTATGCCTTCGCGAGAGAGTTCATGGCGAAGACAGGGAATCCCAACCAGTGGGGGCCTACAAAATGGCCACCCGAGTCATTGATCCGGAATGACATTGAAGAAGGCAACAGCTATGTGTGCACCAATGAGGATGGGAAGGTAATTGCCACATTCTATTTCATACAGGGACATGACATTGAACCAACCTACCGGGAGATAACAGAGGGGGCATGGTTTGGTGACAGTTCCTATGGGGTTGTTCACAGACTTGCTTCAGACGGCTCTGAAAAGGGAATCGGACAGTTCTGCATCAACTGGGCATTCGAGCAGTGTGGACACCTTCGGATCGACACGCATACGGACAATGTGATCATGCAGAACCTTCTGACCAGACTGGGGTTTACCAGGTGTGGGATCATACACGTAATGGAAGACAACTATCCGAGATACGCCTACGAGAAGATCAGATAACGAAGAGGAAGGCGATTTTGGATTGACAAATCGTATGACAGGGAGTATCCTTGTATCACTGAACGCATCTTATGCAAATCATATAATATCATATATTCTTTGTGTGATATTCTTCGCGTCTGTTTTCTGACGCACCAATTCATTTATTTTTCGGGAATCTTCCTTTTTCAGAAAGGAGGTCTATGTACTGTACGGTTATTTCTGCGGCGATCGACGGGATCTCCAGCCGCAGGGTCTGTGTGGAGGCGGATGTCGCGGATGGTCTGCCTGTATTTTCCATGGTCGGCTTTCTTGCATCTGAGACCAGAGAAGCAGGAGAGCGGGTACGCTCCGCACTTCGAAACAGCGGAGTTCATTTCTCCGCGGAGCATGTCACGATCAATCTTGCGCCGGCGTCCCTTCACAAGGAAGGTGCGCTGTTTGACCTGGCGATCGCCATCTCCCTGATGGGTGCCTATGGATTCTTCCCGCAGGATGCGCTGAGGGGGATCCTGTTTCTGGGGGAACTGAGCCTGAATGGGGAGATCAATGCGGTCAGGGGTGTTCTGGAGATCGTGTCCCACGCGGCAGACTATGGATGCGATACGGTCATCATCCCGCGAAGCAATCTTCTGGAGGGATGTGTCGTACAGGGTGTGCAGGTCTTCGGGGCTGACAACCTCAACCAGGTGATCCATTTTCTGATGGAGAGAGCCGGCGGCGAGATCTGCATCGCGCAGGACTGTCGTTATGATCCGCCTCTGCTGCCGCCGCGCCCTATGGAGACAGCCTGCGTGGATCCTGAGAGCCTGCGCGCGGAGCAGACCCGGAAGCTGGGAGTTGACTTCAGCCAGATACAGGGACAGGAGCTGCTCAGGAGGGCTGCCGAGATTGCTGTGAGCGGGTTTCACAATCTTCTGATGATCGGTCCGCCAGGCGCGGGAAAGACGATGACTGCCATGCGGCTGCCGACGATCCTTCCCAGGATCAGTTTGGAGGAAGCACTCCAGATCACGAAGATTCATTCCGTCGCCGGAACGCTCCCGGATGAT
>OMSN01000046.1 GCA_900313765.1 uncultured Eubacteriales bacterium | reverse complement strand
TATCCTTGTAGAGGATATTACCGGCTATGCTGCATTTATTACCGGACGCCCTGTCTATTACAGGAATACACGTGAGGAAGAGTTCATCGCGAACTCCACACGCCATCCGATGAGAGCCCGCGTCAAGATGTCCGGCAAGAAAGACGGCACCATCACCGGCATCTTCATGGAAGTGCGCGCCAACACCGGACCCTACGGCAACCATTGCCTGACTGTCCCGATGAACAGCTGTTCCAAGACACTTCCGCTGTTCAAGTGCGCAAACATGGCTTATGACCTGAAGGTGCTCTATACGAACTCGCCGCCTGCAGGCGCATATCAGGGCTACGGCACTCCGAAGGGAACCTTCGGCATCATGATGTGCATGGCGGAACTGGCGGAGAAACTTGGCTGTGATTATAAGGACATGGTCCTGAAGAATCATGTTGAGACCGGATATATGCTCGACATCCTCAAAGGCCTTGGCGAAGGCCGTGAAGGAAATGTCGTGCCGGTCGGATCCTGCGGACTGAGGGATGCTGTTCTCCAGGGATGTGATATGATCCACTGGGGCGTGAAAGAGCAGAGCGACGATCCCGATGTCAGGATCGGAAAAGGCTTTGCCATGATCATGCAGGGTTCCGGACTTCCGGGACTGGATCACTCTGAGGCGATTGCCAAGATGGAGACAGACGGTACGGTCATTCTGAACAGCGGCTGTGCCGATATCGGAACCGGACTTGACACCATCTGCGCGAAGGTTGTCAGTGAGATCATGTGCATGCCCATGGAGCATGTGACGGTCCTGTCCGGCGACACCGACGCGGCTGCCTTTGATACAGGTTCCTATGCATCCTCCGGTACATTCTTCTCAGGTAATGCTGCGGTAGTCGCGTCAAGAGGCCTGAAGGAAGAAGTGCTGAAAGAAGCAGCTCTTCAGATGGAAGAAGACAAGGAAGATCTGGAGCTCAGGTATCCGGGCGAAGTCTATTCGAAGAAGACCGGCAAAGTGCTTACCTATGCTGCATTGTCCCACAGAGCCTGCCAGGGTGACGGTCGCGGCATGATGGTCTACCACGGCAACTTCGTGACAACAGCATCCTCGGTACCATACGGAGCACATTTCGCTCAGGTCGCGGTAAATACCAGGACTGGCGAGATCAAGGTGCAGAAGTTCTACGCGCTGCAGGATGCCGGCACGCCGATCAATCCGGAACTGGCCCTCTGCCAGATGTACGGTGCCGCCCTCAAGTCCATCGGACATACCCTCTATGAAGGCATGATCCTGGATTCGGACGGAAACTGCATCAATGCCAACATGACGGATTACGGTGTTACGATGATCTACGAACAGCCTGACGACTTCAAGTCGGTCCTGATCGATGTCGATGATCCCGACGGCCCGTTCGGAGCTAAGTCCATCTCCGAGATCGCCTGCAACGGTGCAGCGCCTGCTATCGGAATCGCGATCCATGACGCTGTCGGCGTCTGGCTGGAAGACTGGCCGATGACACCGGAGAAGATCCTTCGCAAACTTGGCAAGATCGTATAAGTTTAATCAGTGTTATAATGCATGAAACTGGGCAGGAGTGCCGTGAAGCGCTCCTGCCCAGAGTCTGTTTATGTTATTCGCAAGAAGTGTAGTTCACTTTCTGCCATCTTCCAGTTCGCGGATCCTGCGTGCTCTGTCCAGTACTTTCTCAACCCACTGGTCATCGGGCTCGCAGACTTTCAATGTCTTAAAACCAAGTGCGCGTCCGTATTGATGGATGACGTCCTCATCATCGATATGCAGAGAGATCCTGTAGTGGGAAGGGACTTTCTGCGGCAGGGGCGTTGCAGAATTCTTCTGGACTTCCTTAAGATGACGCGGACTGTTCACGATCTCGTCAAAACGGATCCCGTAATTGCGGAACAGGGATCGTATATAGAGCTCGGAGCGGAAGGAAGAAGTATAGACCCACACTTCGAATCCTTCCTCCTGAAGAGTATGGATCAGTCGGATCGTACCTTTGCGAAGGCGCTCGGGAAAGATGCGGTTGAGCGGGAATCCCGGCGGATCTTCAATCTCAAAAGAGTTTGGATCGACGAAGAGGACTTCATCCAGATCAAATGAAATGCGCATCGTCAGCCTCCTCAATGACCGGGTTCGTGGTCTGCGGCAGATTCCATGTCAAACAGGGTCCGCACTTCTTTTTCGAGCTCTTCTTCTGGCAGATCTGCAGAGAAACCACCTATATTATCCTGGATGCCTACAGAAGCATAAGATGGATTGTCGGTGGCGGTGATAACGACAGCAGGACCTTCATTGAAATCGAAGTATTCCGCGCGATAATACAGTCCGTTCCGGACATAACAGGACCTGAGTCCCATTTTATGAAGATGTTCATTCAAAGAAGCGTCAGCAGGGACGGCACCATATTTCACGAACATTTTTTCAACAAAACGAATTACTTTTTCCGCCTGATCTGCCATAAGGATCTTTGCTCCATATACTCTATCACAGTTGAAACTGACAGTCTGAGAAACTGAACCATCATAACAGAAGTATAGCGCCATATTTGAATCCTGTCACGGATCGAAGAGGATACACTTTGCTTTCACGATCTTTCATTCCATTGCCGATATGAACATGGATATGCTAAAATAGCAAAACAAAGACGGACTGCAGAAGAACATGTTCGGAGGGCTGATTATGGCGTTTGAAAACAGCGCTGTGCATGATATGATCCTGGAATATCTCGCGAGACTGCCGCAGGATCATACGCCGGTCAAGGCAGGAATTCTTGAGAGAAGTGTGATGAGAGCGATTGCGCCGAAAAAATTGTTTCCCAATCCTGATGATGAGTTTACCGATCCGAAGATCGGTCCGAATGATTCGATCATTATGAACTATTCCCAGATCGCACGATGGAATCGTGCGCGGGATCTGGATGTGTATGAAGAATCGATCATTGTGTGTAAGATACGGGGCGGAGGATATATGATCATGAACGGTCATCACCGGTGGGCGGGAGCGCTCCTGGCAAGTGTTCCGAGGGTGAGAATCTCCATCACGAATAATATATGATCCAAGCAGCAGTTATTGATATCAGTAAGACAGGGCAGCAATATGCATATTAATGAATTGTTCAGGCAAAAGCTGAAAAGATCAAGAAATGCCGGCTCGACCGGCAAACTGATTGCAGAGGGAAAGAAAACCCTGCGGCAGATTGACAGAAACAGCCGGGAGGCTGTGATCCTTCAGTACCGTTTCCTGTCGGATCTTCTGAAAGAGAACAGAGAAACAGAATACGGGAAGAAGTATGGGTTTGATAAGATCCATACCCCCGAAGACTACATGTCTGCGGTTCCTTTTACTGTGTACGATGATTATGTTCCTTATATCCGCCGTATGATGAAAGGTGAGGACAATCTGCTCAGTGCACGAACCCCGGTTCATTATGCCGTCAGCACCGGCAGTGTCGGCGTTCCGAAGTATATACCGGTCTCCCAGGCAGAACTTGATAAATATACCCGATATACGGTTCTGATGGCGTTCGGCGTTGCGGAGGAATATTACCGGACGACCACGGAGAGAGGAGTTCCGTCCGGCCCCGGGCTGAATGCTGTCGAGATGCAGATCCTGCAGACAGGAAATGGAGTTGACAAAGGTTCCATTTCAGCATCGCTGATCAAGTCCATGAAGGACTTTATTCCCTCCATGCTTTCCTCGCCATGGGAGATCCTCTGGCCGGACAGAAAGATGGATATGAGATACCTGAAGGCTTTGCTGGCGCTTGGAAACCGGGATCTTGTCTTCATGGATTCGGTGTTTATGACAGGGCTGGTGGATCTGATGGATTATATCAGAGACAATTACGAGATGCTCTGCAGGGACATCTGTCATGGCCGCATCAACAAGAGCGTCGATATACCGCAGGAGGTCAGGGAGACACTCAGAGAAGAACTGAAACCGGACCGGCGGCGCGCTGAAGAACTGATGCGCGAATTCCGCCGGGGATTCGATGATCCCATCATTCCCCGGATCTGGCCGAAAATGAGCTGGATCGGAGGAATCGGAACCGGAGGTTTCGCACCTTATGCCAAACGGATGCGTGCGTACAGCGGAAAGAGCATACCGTTCAACAATCTGTGCTACGCTGCATCAGAATCACTCATAGCGGCAGCCCGGCATATCGGAGACGAGTCATTTGTCCTGATACCGGACGGCGGATTCTATGAATTCATTCCGGTCAGGGCAAAAGATGACACGAAAACACTCACGATCGAGAACCTGGAAGTGGGTGAATATTATGAGATCGTTATCACCAACAATTCCGGTTTCTACCGGTACCGTCTGGGAGATGTGGTGTGTGTGACCGGGTTCTACAATGAATCGCCTGTTCTTCGCTTCGTTTACAGAAAGAACCAGATCCTGTCCATCGTCGGAGAGAAAACCAATGAGGAGATGCTTCGCTCGGCAGTTGAAAACTTTTCGCTTGAGACGGGGGAGACCATAAACGACTACAGCATCTTTGCGGATACAGATGACAGCCCCGGTCATTATATCGTGCTGATCGAACCTGGCCGGATCATCCCCAGGGAAAAGCATGCATACTACCGTGACGTGATGGAATCCATGATGATGCGCGCCAATCCATTGTACGGTGCTGAGGTCCGCAAAGGGAATCTGGGGCCGCTGGAAGTCGTGTACGTACAGCAGCAGACCTACATGCTGTACAGGGAACTCATGGCAAGCAGAGGATATTCCATGAACCAGCTTAAACCTGTCCGGGTGATCGACACGCCGTTCAAGGAGAGATTCTTCTTCGGACTGAAAGAGAAAGAGGACGCAGAAGAGACATAACAGACAGAATACTTGCAACAGAACAGAATGGAGTAATACAATGGGAAAACTTGGTAAGAAGAATAAAGACAGCAAGGAAGCAGCCAATAAAAAGATCGCACAGCAGCTCGCTGCGCTGAAGAGAAAACAGGCTGCAAAGAAAAAATAAGACAGGAATTAATCCTGCTCTCGGTCACCAAGCCGGAGCGGTATCTTGGAAATGAAGTAAATGCAGTCAGAAAGGATCCTCATAAAGTGGATGTCCGGTTCGCCATGTGCTTTCCGGATGTCTATGAGATCGGCATGTCCCACCTGGGAATCCAGATCCTCTATGAGATGTTTAACAGAAGGCCCGACGTATGGTGCGAACGGGTCTATTCTCCGTGGGCGGACCTGGATGCGGTCATGAGGGAGAAAAAGATCCCTCTGTTTGCGCTGGAATCACAGGATCCGGTCCGGGAGATGGACTTTCTGGGGATCACGCTGCAGTATGAACTGTGCTATACCAACATTCTGCAGATCCTGGATCTGAGCGGGATCCCGCTTCATGCCTCCGACCGTCTGTATGTGAGACAGTGCGAAGTCGGTGCCGGAAGGGATGGAAACGGCGCAGGTTCGGATCACTGCTCAGAGCGCAGTGGGGAAGAACTGAAACTGGGTGAAGGTGCTCCCATCGTGATCGGCGGCGGCCCCTGTGCTTACAATCCGGAACCGATCGCCGATTTCTTTGATCTGTTTTATATCGGAGAGGGCGAGACGGTCTATGACGAACTGCTGGATCTCTATAAGGCATGCAGACAGAAGGGGGAGACCAGACGTGAGTTCCTCAGGAAGGCAGCGGCGATCCCGGGGATCTACTGCCCGATGTTCTATAAGGCATCCTACAATGAGGACGGTACATTAAAGTCATTTGAGCCGACTGAGGAAGGGATTCCTGCACGTGTCAGGAAGCAGGTCGTCGCGAACCTCGATGATGCTCCTTATATCACCAGGCCGCTTGTGCCTTTCATGCAAGTCACTCAGGACCGTGTGGTGCTGGAGGTGCAGCGCGGCTGCATCCGGGGATGCCGGTTCTGCCAGGCCGGAATGATCTACAGGCCGACACGGACGAAGAGCCTGGATACGCTTAAGAAACAGGCAAGTTCTCTGCTGGAACAGAGCGGACAGGATGAGATCTCCCTGAGTTCCCTGTCGACCAGCGACTATCCGGAACTTCCGGGCCTGGTGAATTACCTGATCGAGAATTATGGCAGGACGAAGAACATCAACATCTCACTGCCGTCCCTTCGGATCGATGCATTTTCTCTGGACGTCATGAGCAAGGTCCAGGATATCAAGAAGAGTTCCCTGACTTTCGCCCCGGAAGGCGGATCCCAGAGAATGAGAGATGTCATCAACAAAGGGCTCACGGAAGAGGATATTCTTCGCGGCGCGACGGATGCCTTCAAGGGCGGATGGAATAAGGTCAAGCTGTACTTTATGCTCGGGCAGCCTACGGAGACGGAGGAGGACCGCAGAGCAATCGCGCAGCTGGCAGAGAAGATCGCAGAAACCTACTACGATACGGTCCCGAAGGAGCAGAGGGTCGGAAAGTGTTCGATCACCATATCCACCTCGTTCTTTGTTCCGAAGCCGTTTACACCGTTTCAGTGGGCTACGATGTTTGAGCCGGAAGACTATCTGGATTTCGCCCACACCGTCAATCAGGAGGTGCGAAACAGCCTGAATCACAAGTCGATCCGTTACAACTGGCATGAAGCCTATGTCACAGTTCTGGAAGGACTTCTGGCCAGAGGGGACCGCAGAGTCTCAGAGACTGTGGAGGCTGCATACCGCGGCGGTTCACTGTTTGACGCATGGACGGAGTTCTGGGACTGGGAGCGCTGGGTCAAAGCGATGTCAGATACCGGGATTGAGATCGATTTCTACACGAAGAGGGCAAGAAGAGAAGACGAACTGTTCCCATGGGATTTCATTGATGTCGGTGTTTCGAAGAAGTATCTGCTTGACGAATGGCACAAAGCCATGCGTGCGGAGACTACACCGAACTGTCATGTTAAATGCAACGTCTGCGGCGCCATGAGATTTGGCGGCGGCGTATGTTTCAATGAAGAAAACGGGGTCCTGGCAGGCAGGGCAGGCGCGGACGTGCCGTATATCTATCCCGTGGAAGAATGCAATCCCGTACCGGGGATCCATACACCGGCATCATCATAAAAGCAAAATAAACAGATAAGAATCAACACACAGGAAAGTGAACGATATATGAGAATGCGGATCAGATACTCCAAACAGGGGCTTATGAAGTTTATCGGACATCTGGATATGATGCGGTACTTTCAGAAAGCCTGCAGGAGAGCCGGAATCGATGTCACCTATACAGAAGGGATGAGCCCCCATATGTCCATGTCCTTTGCATTTCCTCTGGGCGTGGGTATGACAAGTGATTCTGAGTATGTGGATGTGGATATCAATACCCCGATTCCCTGTGATGAGATTATTGAACGTCTGAACCGCAGTGCTCCCGAAGGCATCCGGTTCCTGCAGGCAGTGGAGATCGGAGTCACAAAAGCCGAGAAAGGAATGAACCAGGTTGCCCGGGCAGACTATACGCTCAGATTCCGCGAAGGATATGAATGGGATCTGGAGTGGAAGGATGATTTTGCAAGGTTTCTGGAACGGGAAGAGATCCTGGTGATCAAGAAGGGAAAGAAGACGGAGAAAGAGGTCAACATCCGTCCTCTGATCTACAGGGCGGAAATGGGCGAAAACAGTGAATGTGAGCAGGACGGAAACGAAACGTTTATCTGTCTGGGACTTGCTGCCGGAAATGAGAACAATATCCGTCCGGAACTGCTGATGCAGGCATTTGCGGAAGCTACAGGAAGAAAATACACGCCATTCATGTTCCACATCAACCGGGACGAGGTGTATGGGGACAAGGGCAGAGACGGGAATCACGTATTTGCTTCCCTCATGTGCATGTAAAGATGCGAGATGTCATGAAATACATTGTTCAGAAAAAAGAAGACAGAGTGTTCTCCTACCTTCTGGATGATTCCGGACATGCAGTGGAGATCCATATTGACCACCCTGCAGACGGACCGAAACTGGGGGACATCTATATAGGGCTGGTGCAGACGGTTGCCCGGAACATCAACGCGGCCTTTGTGGAGATCCTTCCAGGCATGAATGGATACCTGCCGTTTGATGAGATCGTAGAGCCTGTCTATACTCTCAAAGGTCCGAGTCCGGACATACAGGCAGGTGATCAGCTGGTTGTACAGATCAGCCGGGATGCTTTCGGGGACAAGGATGTGTCCCTGACGACCAGGATCGCGCTTCGCGGAAGGTATACGGTACTGACTCATGGAGGCATGGGGCTGGGAGTATCGCGCAGGATACCGGAAGAGAAACGTACACAGCTCAAGGACAGAGTCCTGTCCTCCCAGGAATTCGAGAATATACAGAAGCGCATAGGTCACTGCGGGATCGTGCTTCGCACGAATGCATCCCTTGCTCTGGCTGATCAGAGTGATGCGGACAACGATGACCGTTCCTCGGTAAGACCGATACTTCGCGAGCTGTCCGAACTCGAAGCACAGATGCTGGATCTCAAACTGAAGTCCCCCTACCGAAGTGTACATTCCTGCCTGCTTAAGACACCGCCCAGATGGCTGGACCGTGTGCTTCATCTTCCGCAGGATACGGTGGAGTCTGTGATCACAGATGATCTGAGCCTCTTCAGGCAGATGCGGTCCGCATCAGCTGGCGTCCCGTCTGCTGCCGGAGCAGTGTCAGAACTGATACAGAACGATAACACATATACCTGCCGTTTCTACGATGATCCGCTGGTTTCCATGGACAAGCTGTTCTCACTGGACCGGGAACTGGAACGAGCACTGAGTGAGAGAGTGAACCTGAAAAGCGGCGCGGATCTGGTCATACAGACTACAGAAGCACTGCATGTGATCGATGTCAATTCCGGACGCGTGAAGAACAGTAAGAAAAAAAGCAAAGAGGAAGCACTCCTGGAAGTGAACCTCGAAGCGGCGGCAGAGGCATGCCGTCAGATCCGGCTCAGGAATCTGTCCGGGATCATTATCATCGATTTCATTAACCTGAAGAGCGCAGCCGGCATGCAGCGGATCATGGAGGAACTCAGGATCCATGCCTCCAAAGATCCCATCCGCACACAGGTGGTAGACATGACCAGACTGGGGCTGGTGGAGATGACAAGGCAGAAGATCGAACTGCCTCTGGCAGACGCAAACCGCATATAAACAGGGATCTTCAATGAAAAAAAGACGTTGACGATGTCTGAGCCTTGTGCTATATTACTTGGGTATGCCGCACAGAGAGGTCTAAGTGCGTCCATTTACCAGGGATGCCGCCGGATCTGGCGAGTTTTTTAAGAATGGGAGGAAACCCAGATGTACGCTATTATCGCAACAGGTGGTAAACAGTACAAGGTCGCTGAGGGCGACGAGATCAGAGTCGAGAAGCTCGGTGTAGAAGAGGGAGAGAAGGTTACCTTTGATTCCGTTCTTGCAGTGAGCACGGATGATGGTCTGAAGGCCGGTGCTGATGTTGCTGGTGCAACGGTTGAGGCTTCGGTCGTGGCAAACGGTAAGGCGAGGAAGGTCATCGTTTACAAGTATAAGCGCAAGACCGGCTATCACAAGAAGAACGGCCACAGACAGCAGTACACTCAGGTTAAGATCGAGAAGATCAACGCCTGAACCGGAACCTTGAGGATTCCGCATGATCTCAGTTGATTTTTTCTTGAATAAAGATGGCGCGATCAGAGGCTTTCAGTTTGAAGGTCACGCAGGCGCAGGGGAATACGGATATGATATCGTATGCAGTGCTGTATCAGCGCTGAGTATCTCCACTGTGAATGCCGTCGAGAGTCTGACGAAGGCCAGTTTTGAGGAAGAAGAGGCGGATGAAGAGGGCGGTTTCCTGAAAGTCATCCTGAGTCCTCAGTGTGAGGAAGACCATGATGCACAGCTTCTTATGAAGGCGCTGCATATGGGCATCAGTCAGATGGCTGACAGTTATCCGGAGAATCTCCGGATCAGACACATCGAAAGATAGAATTACGGGAGGTATTAATTATGCTTAACATGAACCTTCAGTTCTTCGCTCATAAGAAAGGTGTCGGTTCCACTAAGAACGGCCGTGATTCCGAGTCCAAGAGACTTGGCGCAAAGAGAGCGGACGGACAGTTTGTTAAGGCTGGCAACATCCTTTACAGACAGCGCGGAACCCATATCCATCCGGGTGAGAACGTAGGCCTCGGCAAGGATGATACTCTGTATGCAAAGGCAGACGGAGTTGTTCATTTCCACAGACTTGGCAAGTATCGCAAGCAGGTCTCCATCATCGTGAAGGAAGAGACTGAGGCTGCAGCAGAGTAAGTCTGAACATCGTTTTAAGAGGGATGCGGATACTTCAGGTATTCGCATCCTTTTTCATAATCGTGATGATATCTGTAATTCAGTATCAATAAAAGGAGTACTATGTTTGCTGACAGAGCAAAAATAATCATCAGATCCGGCAAAGGCGGCGACGGCCATGTCAGTTTCCGCAGGGAGAAATTCGTACCGGACGGCGGTCCGGACGGCGGGGACGGAGGCCGCGGCGGCGATGTGATCTTTGAGGTTGATAAGGGCCTGACGACTCTGATCGCCTTCCGTCATCACAGGAAGTTCTCCGCGACGGACGGCGAGGCCGGAAGGAAGAAGAGACAGCATGGAAGTGACGGTAAGGATCTGGTCCTGAAGGTTCCGGAGGGAACCGTGGTGAAACTGGCCCAGACCGGCGAAGTGATCGCCGATATGTCCGGTGACAACATGCGTCAGGTCATTCTGAAGGGTGGAAGAGGCGGAAACGGCAACATGCATTACGCGACGTCTACCATGCAGGCTCCCACCTATGCCCAGCCGGGCCAGGATGCGCGTGAACTGGAGGTTCAGCTCGAGCTGAAGGTGATTGCGGATGTGGGCCTGATCGGCTACCCCAATGTCGGAAAGTCGACCCTGCTGTCCATGATCTCCAACGCGACTCCGAAGATCGCCAATTATCATTTCACGACTCTGGAGCCGAATCTGGGTGTCGTGGATCTGGGAGATGAGCAGGGCTTCGTGGTTGCGGACATTCCGGGACTGATCGAAGGCGCCAGTGAAGGCGCGGGACTTGGACATGAGTTCCTGCGCCATATCGAGCGGTGCAAGATCCTGGTCCATGTGGTTGATGCAGCTTCCGTGGAAGGACGCGATCCGGTGGAGGATATCTATAAGATCGACCAGGAGCTGGCCAATTATGATGTGTCCCTGGAAAATAAGCCTCAGATCATCGCGGCCAATAAAGTGGATGCTGTTCAGCCGGACGAGGATGGGAATGACCCCATTGAACGGATCCGCGCGGAATTCGAGCCGAAGGGTGTGAAGATCTATGAGATCTCCGCCGCAACCGGACAGGGGCTGAAGGAACTGCTGTATGCTGTGTATGCCCTGCTTCAGACGATACCGAAGGACGTGACCGTATTTGAACAGGAGTATTTCCCCGAAGAGCATATTCCCGGAAATAACCTGCCTTATCAGGTCTGGAAGGATCCGAAGGATCCGCATATGTTCCATGTGGAAGGACCGAAGGTCGAGAAGATGCTGGGATATCCGAACCTGGATTCGGCGAAGGGATTCCAGTTCTTCCAGAATTTCCTCAAGGACTCCGGTATATTGAAGGATCTGGAGAAACTTGGCGTGGAGGATGGCGACACGGTCAAGCTCTATGAGCTGCAGTTCGACTATTATAGATAGGGTATGTTAGGAGAATGTGCGTATGAAGATCAGAGACATTCTGAAAAGTGATCAGCTGACTGTTTCCTTTGAGGTATTTCCGCCCAAGAAAGCAAGCTCATTCGAGACTGTGCGGAGCGCTACGGAAGGGATTGCTGTGCTGCATCCGTCTTTCATGAGCGTGACCTATGGTGTCGGTGGCGGCACCAGCAATTATACGATCGATATAGCCAGGAACATCCAGGAGAAGTATCAGGTCCCGATGATGGCGCACCTGACATGCATTTCTTCCACCAGGGAGATCGTTCGGCAGCAGATTGAGAAGATCCATGATGCAGGTATCGAGAATGTCATGGCGCTGCGCGGGGATATTCCGGCCGACATGACAGATGAAGACCGCAGCAAATGGGACTACCAGCATGCGGTTCAGCTGATCCGTGAACTGAAAGAGTCGGGCTATGATTTCTGCATCGGCGGTGCCTGCTATCCGGAAGTACATCCGGAGAGTTCGTCAAGCCTTGAGGACATCATGCATCTCAAGGAGAAGGTGGAGGCAGGAGTCGATTTCCTGACAACGCAGATGGTCTTTGACAATGACCTGTTCTTCCATTTCCTGTACCAGCTGCGTGACAGGGGAGTTACAGTGCCTGTCATTCCGGGGATCATGCCGATCACGAACAGCACCCAGATCTACAAGGCGATCCGGATGTCTTCGGCATTCATTCCCAGAAGGTTCAAGACAGTCTCAGACCGTTTCGGCGATGACCCGGAAGCCATGAAGGCCGCAGGGATCCTCTACGCGACGGATCAGATCATCGACCTGTATTCGAACGGCATCCGCCACGTGCATGTGTATTCAATGAATAAACCGGATGTGGCGAAGGGAATCCTGGACTGCCTGCAGGGGTTTGTAGGAAAGCGCATGAAGCATCTGTGATGATACAGCTCACAGTCTAGTCTCCATCCAACTGCGTAAAGTTCTGTGGGCACAACTGAAAACGATAGGAAGCCGACTGAGCTTTGCGAGTTGCTGCAGCCGCGGAGGCGACCATGCACCTATAGGAGCCGGGAGCGGCTGTAATGCAACCGACGCAAAGCGAAGGCAGGCAACGTGTTTTCAGTGTTCCCACAAACTTGAAGCTGGGATGGCTGGACTGTGAGCTGTAACCTTGTGATCCGCAACATTTCTTGACAGAACAAATGTGCAGGCATAAAATTAGAAGGCTAGTTATTAACCATATAGTTGGAGGAAGAAAGACATGGCTATAGCTTATAACCATCGCGCAATCGAAGAAAAATGGCGCCGCGACTGGGAAGAACATCCGATCAATGTCGAAGGCGATAAAGAGAAGTATTATTGCCTGGATATGTTCCCGTATCCGTCCGGAAACGGACTTCATGTCGGACACTGGAGAGGCTATGTCATCTCTGATGCCTGGAGCCGTTATAAGATGATGCAGGGCTACTACCTGATCCATCCGATGGGATGGGATGCATTCGGCCTGCCGGCTGAGAACTATGCAATCAAGACCGGCCAGCATCCGAGGATCTCCACAGAAGCCAACATCAAGAATATCAAGAAGCAGATCAAGCAGATCGCGGCTGTCTATGACTGGAGCCGTGAAGTCGATACCACGGATCCGAAGTATTACAAATGGACCCAGTGGATCTTCGTGCAGCTCTTCAAGAAGGGGCTTGCCTATGAGAAGGAGTTCCCGCTGAACTGGTGCCCGTCCTGCAAGGCTGTTCTTGCCAATGAAGAGGTCGTCAATGGCTGCTGCGAGCGCTGCGGCACTCCTGTCACGAAGAAGAATCTTCGCCAGTGGATGCTGAAGATCACGGAGTACGCGGACAGACTGCTGGAAGGCCTGGATGGTCTGGACTGGCCGGAGAAGGTCAAGAAGATGCAGACCGACTGGATCGGCAAGAGCTACGGCGCGGAAGTCGACTTCCCGGTAGAGGGAAGGGAAGAGAAGATCACGGTCTATACGACCCGTCCGGACACGCTGTACGGCGCGACCTTCATGGTACTCAGTCCGGAGCATGAACTCACGAAGAGCCTGGCCACCGATGAGACCCGTGAAGCAGTCGAGAAGTATATCGCTGATGCGGCGAACAAGTCCAATGTTGACCGTATGGCGGTATCGGATAAGGATAAGACCGGTGTATTTACCGGATCCTACTGCATCAATCCGCTGAACGGTGAGAAGATTCCGATCTGGACATCTGACTATGTCCTGTCCGATTACGGAACCGGTGCGATCATGTGCGTTCCGGCTCACGATGACCGCGACTTCGCATTTGCCAAGAAGTTCGGTCTTCCGATCGTGCAGGTTATCTCCCAGGATGGGAAAGAGATCGAGAATATGACGGAAGCCACCACGGCTGTCAGCGGTGTTCTGATCAATTCCGGTGACTGGACCGGAAGAGACTGCGCAGAGATGAAGCAGGAGGCTCCCCACCTGGTCGAGAAGATGGGTATCGGGCGCGCGACTGTCAATTACAAGCTGCGTGACTGGGTCTTCTCCAGACAGCGTTACTGGGGTGAGCCGATCCCGATCATTCACTGCCCCTCATGCGGCAATGTTGCGGTTCCGGAGAAGGATCTCCCGGTACTGCTTCCGGATGTAAAGAGCTATGAGCCTACCGATACCGGCGAATCACCGCTGGCACATATGGACGAGTGGGTGAACTGCACCTGCCCGCAGTGCGGCGGCCCTGCCAAGAGAGAGACCAACACCATGCCTCAGTGGGCAGGTTCCTCCTGGTACTTCCTGCGCTATGCAGACCCGCACAATGACGATGCGCTGGTCTCCAAGGAGAAGGCAGACAAGTACCTGCCGGTTGATATGTATATCGGCGGCGTGGAACACGCGGTACTCCATCTGCTGTATTCCAGATTCTGGACCAAGTTCCTGTATGACATCGGCGTGATCGATTTTGACGAGCCCTTCAAGAAACTGTTCAATCAGGGCATGATCACCGGCAAGAACGGCATCAAGATGTCCAAGTCCAAGGGCAATGTCATCAGCCCGGATGACCTGGTAGAGAATTATGGCTGTGACAGCCTGCGCATGTACGAGCTGTTTGTCGGACCGCCCGAACTGGATGCAGAATGGGATGACAGAGGGATCGACGGTGTATACCGTTTCCTGAACAGATTCTACAATCTGGTCATGGAGAACAAGGACAAGACCGATTTCCAGCCTTCACGGGAGATGGTCCGCGTCCACAACAAGATGATCGCAACCATCAGCCAGAGATTTGAGAACTTCAGTCTGAACACGGTTGTATCCGGATTCATGGAGTACACCAACGCGCTGGTCAAACTCAACCAGGCAGAAGGCGGCATCGATCATTCCACACTGGAAGATGCTGTACAGATGCTGGCACCGTTCGCACCGCACATCGGTGAAGAACTCTGGAGA
>OMSN01000301.1 GCA_900313765.1 uncultured Eubacteriales bacterium | reverse complement strand
GCATACTTCGAAGTACACGCAGAAAACTACTGATACAGCGAACGCTTATCCGGAAACATTTCTGGAATTCAACAACCGCAGGATGCCACGGCATCCTGCGGTTGTTTATCTTCACTGCTTTTCCTTTATCAACTTCTTCTCTTCGCCCACGGGTCTGGCTGACCAGTTTTGACGATTCTGACCCGCGACTTGCTTTCTATATCATTCTGTCTTCTGTCACCAGCATCTGCGGCCGGATATCCTGCTCTTCCCAGGGAATCTGATCAAATATCTGGAATTTATATGCCACGGCAACTGTGAAATGCTCCGGATGCCTGGCAAGGTATCGATCATAGAACCCTCCGCCATATCCGATCCGGTACCGGTCTGTATCAAAGGCAATCCCTGGCATGACGATCAGTGCTTTCTCTACTGAATCAAGACACTTACATCTCTCCGGGTCCGGCTCCATGATATGCATCATACCTTCATGCAGCACATCAAACGAATCAATCTGATAGAAGTGCATCGAAGCAGCCGTGATACGGTTGTCTGTATCAGAGACAATGATCTTCGGCACACCAACTGTCTTCCCGTCTGCCCAGCTTTTGCGAATGAACTCTCTCATCTTCACCTCTCCGGGCATATCCATATAGGCAAAGATGACGTCCGCTTCCTGATAGCAGGGAAGCTCCTGCAGTCTGGCAATGATCTTCTGGCTCATCTGCTCAAACTGCCCATCGGAATATTCTTTTTTTCTCTGTGCCACCAGTCGGCGGACTTCTTTCTTATCCATAATCCGTAACTGTTCCGTTGATCTGCTCACCTCTCAGACCAGGATCACTTTTTCCTCTTTATACATCCGACCTGGAATACTGATTCTTCATCACATTGCTGGCTTCGTCCAGAACCTTCTTCAGCACCTTCTCCGACTCTTCGCGAAGGATCTCTGCGACCCGCCTGTTTGCCGCAAGAAGCAGTTCTTCAACACCTTCGCCAGCTACCCCCGTTTGAAGCAGCTGTTTCACTTCCCGGTCTGTCTGTGCGATGACCTGCCGCACTTTCGACTGTACTGCAAATGTATAGCGCTCGATGTGGAACTGGCTCTTTCCGAAAGAAGCATCTGCCAGCGCGGCGATCAGCCGGCTGGTCCAGTACCAGTTGTCTGTCGTGACTTTACCGGTTGTGGATCCCAGATACTCCTCGGTATGAGATACATTCGGATAGAACGGTACGATGGCATTAAATGCATTGGAGCCAAACGCAAGCCACTGGAGCGCCTTGCATGCTTCCGGCAGATCAGGACGGATCTGCACCATGCCCAGAAAGTCTGTGCGGTTGATGCCGATACTGCGGAACGCTCCGCTCATGGACCTGTCCCCGTAGGACAGATACGGATCATAGGGAGTTCCCTGATAATGGGAAGACAGGATGTACTTCACATCTTCGGTCGTGATCTTGCGCTCCGGGACCATGCACCAGGGAAGATCGTCGCTCTGAGGGGTGTAATCCGCATCCGGTCCGTCCCAGACATAAGTATGCGGGTTGAAATAGCGCAGCATATACCACGCACGCGGTGTGTTATATACATGGTCTGCATCATCATGGCTTCCAAACGCATCCCGCGGATTCAGGGATCCGTCCAGCGACAGGTCCAGATGGTTCTCGGCGATGAATTCCCGAAGGTCTTTGGAGCAAAGGCAGTTCTTCCCTTCGCCCAGCGCATCTTCCAGGTCAAATGAATCCAGTCCCAGCTGGTTCGGCATCACAACATAACAGTCATCCGGAACCCTGCGGGCCATCCAGTGGTGTCCTCCGATCGTCTCCATCCACCAGATCTCATCTTTGTCGGAGAATGCGATGCCGTTCATCTCGTTGGTGCCATACTGTTCCAGGAGTGTTCCCAGACGCAGCACACCCTCTCTCGCGCTTGTGATATAGGGCAGCACCACGACCACAAAGTCTTCTTCACCCAGTCCCCCTGCTTTCTCCTGGCTCCCTTCCGAACCGGAAGAGGGCACATACTCCACCAGAGGATCTGCGCCAAGGACTCTCTCGTTGGAAGTGATCGTCTCCGTCGCAGTCATACCGACATTCTTTTCATTTACTCCGCAGGCAGCCCATATGCCCTCACCCGCAACCGCATTCGGGACCGCCGAATAGCGCAGGGGATTTTCCGGCAGCTGCACCGTGCAGTGCGTCAGGACTGTCGTATAAGTCCGGGGCTGATCCTCCGGGTGAACGATTACATATTTCTTGGGGGTATAGTTTCCT
>OMSN01000151.1 GCA_900313765.1 uncultured Eubacteriales bacterium | reverse complement strand
CATTTTCTCAGACGGTGAGATTCTGGGGGCGACGCTGGACCGCAACGGGCTCCGTCCTTCGCGTTATTATGTGACGGATACCGGACGTCTGATCCTGGCATCTGAGGTGGGTGTGCTGGATATCGATCCTGCCCATATCAAGGTCCGCTCCAGGCTGGAGCCGGGGAAGATCCTGCTGGTGGACACAAAGAAGAAGCGGATCATTCCCGATGATGAGTGTAAGGAAATGTACTCCGGAGCCCATCCGTATGGAGAGTGGCTGGACCGCTGCCTTCTCCATCTGGCAGGGCTTCCGATCCCGAACCAGAAGATCCGTGTTCACAGCCAGGAGATGAGAGACCGTCTCTACAAGGTATTCGGTTATTCTTACGAGGATGTGAAAGAACAGATCCTTCCCATGGCAGAAAATGGGATTGAGAGTACGGTTTCCATGGGGCATGATGCTCCGGTCGCCCTGCTGTCACAGCATCACCAGCTGCTGTACTGCTATTTCAAGCAGCTGTTTGCGCAGGTTACAAACCCGCCGATCGATTCTCTGCGTGAGAAGGTGGTCATGGATACCACCGTCTATATCGGCTCGGACGGCGATCTTCTGGAAGCGAAAGCAGATAACTGCAGGGTATTGGAGATCAACAATCCGATCCTGACAGGCGTAGATCTGATCAAGATCCGGTTCCTGGACCAAGAAGGATTCCGCTCCAGGGTCATTTCCCTGCTGTATTACAAGAACACGTCCCTGACCCATGCCCTGGAGCAGCTCAACATCGCAGTGGACAGGGCCGCGGCGGATGGATATAACATCCTGATCCTGTCTGACAGAGGCGTCGATGAGAACCATGTACCGATCCCGGCACTGCTGGCAGTCTCTTCCGTGGAGCAGCATCTGGTGCGCACGAAGAAGAGGACAGCGATCTCTCTGATCCTGGAGAGCGGCGAGCCCAGGGACGTGCATCAGATTGCATGCCTGATGGGCTATGGAGCCCGTGCGGTCAATCCGTATCTGGCACATGAATGTATAGCGGAAATGATCGATATGGGAATTCTGGACAAGGATTACCACACCGCCATTGATGACTATAACCATGCGCTGCTGTCAGGAGTTGTGAAGATCGCGGCAAAAATGGGAATCTCCACGCTGCAGTCCTACCAGTCTGCGCGTATCTTTGAAGCGGTCGGGCTGGGCAGTGATGTGATCGACCGCTGCTTTACAGGCACTGTCAGCAGAGTCGGCGGCATAGGAATGAAAGAGATCGGAGAGGACGTGGAGATCCGCCATGACCAGGGATTCGATCCTCTTGGCCTTGCGGTTGACACCAAACTGGATTCGGTCGGGTTCCATGCACTTCGAAGCGGCCCCGATAAAGAAGATCATCTGTACAGTCCCGAGACCATCGTCACACTGCAGAGGGCAGTGCGCACGGGCGATTACGACCTGTTCCGTCAGTACACAGCGATGGTGGATGACGAAGAGCGTCCGCATACACTTCGGTCTCTGCTTCAGATCGTACCCGCAGGACCCTGCATTCCTCTGGAGGAGACGGAGAGCGAGGAATCGATCGTAAAACGGTTCCAGACAGGAGCCATGTCCTATGGTTCTCTCTCCGAACAGGCGCATAAGACGCTGGCCTGTGCCATGAATACGATCGGGGGCAAGTCCAATACCGGTGAAGGCGGAGAGGATGAGAAACGGTTCGGAACCATCTACAACAGTGCTGTGAAGCAGGTGGCATCCGGAAGGTTCGGTGTGACCTCTGCGTATCTCAACAGTGCGTCGGAGATCCAGATCAAGATGGCCCAGGGTGCGAAACCCGGAGAAGGCGGCCATCTGCCGGGCAGGAAGGTGTATCCCTGGGTAGCGGCGACGCGTTATTCAACGCCCGGGGTTTCTCTGATCTCCCCGCCTCCGCATCACGATATCTATTCGATCGAAGATCTGGCACAGCTGATCTATGATCTCAAAAATGCGAACCGGGACGCCAGAATCTCTGTGAAACTGGTCTCTGAATCAGGTGTCGGAACCATCGCGTCCGGCGTGGCAAAGGCCGGCGCGCAGGTTATCCTGATCTCCGGCTATGATGGCGGAACCGGTGCTGCACCGTTTTCATCGGTCCATCACGCAGGCCTTCCCTGGGAGCTTGGAATCACGGAAGCCCATCAGGCATTGATTGAAAATGGACTGCGCGACCGTGTCGTGCTGGAGACGGACGGCAAACTGATGAGCGGAAGGGATGTAGCCATTGCGGCACTCCTTGGCGCTGAGGAATTCGGTTTTGCGACCGGCCCCCTGGTAGCGATGGGCTGCATGATGATGCGGGTGTGTTCAAAGGATACCTGCCCGGCAGGCATCGCGACACAGAATGAATGCCTCAGAGGCCGGTTCCAGGGGAAACCGGAGCATGTGATGAACTATATGTATTTCATCGCAAGACAGCTTCGTGAGATCATGGCAGCAAACGGTTTCAGGACCGTGGAAGAGATGGTTGGACGCACGGACTGCCTGAAAAGGAAGGACAGACTGCCCATAGAGCGCAGCACACTTGCCGACCTGAGCCAGATCCTGGACAACCGGTATGCCCATGCGAAGGGGAGTCATTTTGATGAGAAGAGTATCTACGACTTCCATCTGGAGCAGACGAAAGATATGCAGGTACTGCTGCCGGCTCTGGCTGAACTGATGCAGAATAAGCAGCAGAAGGCAGTTGTAGAGGTGGAGGTTTCCAGTACCGACCGCTCCTTCGGGACGATCCTTGGAAGCGAAATAACCAGAGCTTTCGGAAACAGCCTGCCGGAAGATTCATTTACGGTAAACTGCACCGGAGGCGGCGGACAGTCGTTCGGCGCGTTCCTTCCATCCGGAGTGACGCTCCGCCTGAAGGGCGACGCGAACGATGGCTTCGGCAAAGGACTCTCAGGAGGCAAGCTGGTCCTGACACCGCCGGAAGATGCCGGGTTCAGTGCGCATGAAAATGTGATCGTCGGCAATGTGGCTCTCTATGGGGCAACCGCCGGCAAGGCTTATATATGCGGTATTGCAGGCGAGCGATTCTGTGTGAGGAATTCCGGAGCGGTCGCAGTGGCAGAAGGCTGCGGAGACCACGGCCTTGAGTATATGACCGGCGGACGGGCTGTGATCCTTGGCATGACCGGAAAGAACTTTGCGGCAGGCATGAGCGGTGGAATCGCCTATGTGCTGGACAGAGAACATACCCTGTACCTTCGGATGAACAAAGAGATGGTTTCTGCCACGGAAGTGACCGCGAAGCATGATATCGAGGAACTCCGGGAGAT
Source organism: uncultured Eubacteriales bacterium (assembly GCA_900313765.1). GTDB lineage: Bacteria > Bacillota > Clostridia > Lachnospirales > Lachnospiraceae > Porcincola. The sequence goes on along the minus strand of OMSN01000151.1, from coordinate 1,170 downwards.
TCTGACAGATTATGCTGCGGAGACCGGATCTTCCTGCGCAGCCAGGATTCTGGAACATTTTGACGAATACCTCCCGGACTTCAAGAAGATCATACCGGAAGACTACAGAAGGATGATCCATGCGATCGGAAAGTACGAAGAGCAGGGAAGCAGCCATGAGAAGGCTGTACTGGAAGCATTCAGGGAGGTGACAGAGCGTGGGTAAAGCGACCGGTTTTCTGGATTATGCAAGGCAGGACGATCGGGTCGTACCTGTCAGTGAGAGGATCCTCACCTTTGACGAGTTTCACGCACCGCTGGATATAGAGGCGCGAACAGAACAGGCAGGGCGCTGCATGAACTGCGGAGTCCCCTTCTGTCAGTCCGCCATGAAGCTGAACGGCATGGTGACCGGCTGTCCGCTGCACAATCTGATTCCGGAGTGGAATGATCAGATCTGGCAGGGACATATCAGCCATGCATACGCAAGGCTGAGCAAGACCAGCAGTTTCCCGGAATTCACCGGCAGGGTATGCCCTGCCCTGTGCGAGAAAGCCTGTATCTGCGGCGAACATTCGGATCCCGTCAGTGTCCATGACAATGAACGGTTCCTGATCGAAGAAGCATATGAGCGCGGATATATACAGCCTCTGATTCCAAGAGTGCGCAGCGGCATGAAGGTCGAAGTGGTCGGCAGCGGTCCCTCCGGGCTTGCAGCAGCTGACATGCTGAATCACCGCGGCCATACCGTCCATGTATATGAGCGCGAAGACCGTATCGGCGGCCTTCTGATGTATGGGATCCCAAACATGAAGCTGGACAAGGCCGTGATCGCACGGCGCCGGAAACTCATGGAAGAAGAAGGTGTAGTGTTTTATACGGGATGTGACATCGATGAAAATGAATCTGAAAGACTGAAAGCAGAATATGATGCGGTCATCCTGTGCTGCGGCGCAAAACAGGCAAGAAAACTGAAGGGGGCAGACCCTGAAAAGATTAAAGGAATCTATTATGCGGTAGATTACCTTACCTCTGTGACAAAGAGCCTGATGAAAGCGGAAGACCACCGGGCATCCAGCCTGATGACCAGAAAAGACTTCGTGAGTGCAGCGAAGAAGCATGTCGTGGTAGTCGGAGGTGGAGACACCGGCAATGACTGCATCGGCACGGTGATCCGCCAGGGCTGCAGAA
>OMSN01000062.1 GCA_900313765.1 uncultured Eubacteriales bacterium | reverse complement strand
CGGTAGCCCTGGTTGACGTATTTCTCTTCGAATTCATCCGCAAACTTTGCGTACAGTTTGTCGACGTCGGTCAGTGCCGCTTCGCCCAGGATCACCATCAGTTCCTTTGCGTCCTTGCCGCGCGCATACGCCGCAAACAGCTGGTTCATGGTGTTCGCATGGTCTGCTCTTGTCTTGCCTTCACCGATACCTTTATCCTTCAGACGCGACAGGGACGGAAGTACGTCGATGGGCGGCTCAAGGCCTTTGCGGTAGAGGTCACGGCTCAGGATGACCTGTCCCTCTGTGATGTATCCGGTAAGGTCCGGGATCGGGTGGGTCTTGTCATCTTCAGGCATCGTCAGGATCGGGATCATCGTGATGGATCCGTTTCTGCCTTTCTGGCGCCCTGCTCTTTCATACAGGGAAGCAAGGTCCGTATACATGTAGCCCGGATATCCGCGGCGTCCCGGAACTTCCTTGCGGGCTGCGGAGATCTCACGCAGTGCGTCTGCATAGTTTGTAATGTCGGTCATGATGACCAGGACATGCATGCCCTTCTCGAATGCAAGATACTCTGCAGCAGTCAGTGCCATACGCGGGGTCGCGATACGCTCGACTGCAGGGTCATTTGCAAGATTCATGAACAGGACAGCTCTGTCGATTGCGCCGGTCTCACGGAAGGATTCGATGAAGTAGTTGGACTCTTCGAATGTGATACCCATCGCAGCAAATACGACCGCGAAAGGTTCGCTGGTTCCGACAACCTTAGCCTGTCTTGCGATCTGGGCAGCCAGCTGTGCGTGGGGCAGACCGGATGCCGAGAAGATCGGCAGCTTCTGTCCTCTGACCAGCGTGTTCAGTCCGTCGATCGCGGAGACGCCCGTCTGGATGAACTCCTCCGGGTACGCGCGCGCTGCCGGGTTCATCGGCAGGCCGTTTACATCGCGTCTCTCATCCGGAAGGATATCCGGACCGTTGTCGATGGGACGTCCGAGTCCGTCGAAGACTCTCGACAGCATGTCTTCCGACACGCCCAGTTCCATGGAGCGGCCCAGGAACCGGACCTTGGAGCTCTCTACATTGATACCGGTGGAACTCTCGAACAGCTGGACCAGTGCATTGCCGCCATCGATCTCAAGGACACGGCAGCGTCTCTTCTCGCCGTCAGACAGTTCGATCTCACCCAGTTCGTCGTATGCTACGCCTTCCACGCCGCGCACCATCATCAGAGGGCCGGCAACTTCCTGAATGGTTCTGTATTCTTTTGCCATCTGTTATGCCCCCTTACTCCTGGCTCTTTGCGATCGCGTCATTGATCGCATCATCCAGGTTCTGCATGATCCGGTCGTACTCAGACTGCACCTTCTCATTTTCGGTATACTTGTAACGCCCGATCTCTTCACGGCAGGGCAGGTTCACCAGGGAATTGATGGTCGCGCCCTGTGCCAGCGCTTCCTTGCCCTTGTCATAGTAGGCAAGGATCAGCTTCATCATCAGATGCTGCTTCTCCAGCGTAGTGTAGGTATCGGTGTCCATAAATGCGTTCTGGTTCAGGTAGTCCTCACGGATGGACCTTGCAGCTTCCATCGTCAGACGGTCCGGCCAGGACAGAGCGTCCATACCGACCAGCTGCACCATCTCGTTCAGCTCACTCTCCTGCTGCAGGATTCTCATCATCTCACCGCGCAGCTTCATCCACTCGCCGCCTGTCTGGTCATCAAACCATTTTCCAAGAGAATCCAGATACAGGGAGTAGGAACTCAGCCAGTTGATCGCCGGGAAATGTCTCTGGTATGCCAGATCTGCATCCAGTCTCCAGAAGACCTTGACGATACGGAGCGTTGCCTGGGAGACAGGCTCCGAGATATCGCCGCCTGCCGGGGAAACTGCGCCGATCGCGGACAGAGCACCTTCTCTTCCGTCGGAACCCAGCGTGACCACGCGGCCTGCTCTCTCATAGAACTGTGCCAGTCTGGAAGACAGGTATGCGGGATATCCTTCTTCACCGGGCATCTCTTCCAGACGGCCGGACATCTCACGAAGAGCCTCTGCCCAGCGGGAGGTGGAGTCTGCCATCAGGGCTACGGAGTAACCCATGTCACGGAAGTACTCTGCGATTGTGATTCCGGTGTAGATGGATGCCTCTCGCGCTGCAACCGGCATATCGGATGTATTCGCGATCAGAACGGTACGCTCCATGAGGGAGTATCCGCTCTTGGGATCCTTCAGTTCCGGGAACTCGTTCAGAACGTCCGTCATCTCATTGCCGCGCTCGCCGCAGCCGATGTAGACAACGATGTCTGCCTCTGCCCATTTTGCCAGCTGGTGCTGTACGACGGTCTTGCCCGAACCAAAGGGGCCGGGGATTGCCGCAACACCGCCTTTTGCGATCGGGAACAGGGCGTCAATGACTCTCTGTCCGGTGATCAGCGGCATCTGGGGCGGAAGCTTCTTCGCATACGGTCTCTCACGGCGGACCGGCCATTTCTGGATCAGGGTGATCTCCAGTTCACTTCCGTCTTCCTTCGTAAGCACACATACGGTATCCGTAACCTTGAAGTCGCCTTCTTCCACGGATTTGATGGTTCCCGCTGTGTTCGGGGGTACCATGATCTTCTGTGTAACGATGTGTGTCTCCTGGACCGTGCCGATCACATCACCGCCGATGACTTTGTCACCCGCCTTCACAGACGGAATAAAATGCCACACCTTCTCACGGTTCAGTGACGGGACTTCGATACCACGGGAGAGCAGATTCGACTGTGTCTGCTCCATGATATCGACCAGCGGTCTCTGAATACCGTCATAGATGCTGCCGATCAGTCCTGGCCCCAGTTCAACGCTCAGCGGAGCGCCTGTCGACTCAACCGGCTCTCCCGGAGCCAGTCCCGCAGTCTCCTCATAGACCTGAACGGATGCCTCGTCTCCGTGGATCTCAATGATCTCTCCGATCAGTCTTCTCTCCGAGACACGGCATACGTCGAACATGTTTGCGTCACGCATACCAGTCGCGACGACAAGCGGTCCGGACACCTTCTTGATTGTTCCCTTTGCCATATCCTGTGCCTTTCTTTCATTAGGTTTAAAGACTCTGCGCCTTATGTGTTTCCGAATATGATATCGCTTCCGACTGCCTGCTCGACAGACTTTCTGACTGCCTTCAGGCCGTCGCCCGTGTTGCCGCTGATTCCCGGGATCAGTATGACCGCGGGGCTCGGCATCAGACGATACCGGTTGATCTCATCGGGGATACGCTTCGCCAGCGATTCCGTGATATAGATCACCTCGTATTTATTCTGGGACAGTTTCTTCAGCGTATCCGCTGCCTCCTCTGCACTCGTTTCCGCCTCTATGCGAAATGTGTCAAGGCCGAGTGCCGAGAATCCGTAGATGGAGTCCCAGTCTCCCATAACAGCTGCCTTATACATACATTTCCCTTACCCTTTCCCGGAGCATCTCTTCCGGCAGAGAATTTCTCTTCGCTGCCAGGATGATGCGTACCGTCTTGATCTCATTGTCACGGGCAAGGATGTACGCCGCGATCGGACCGATGCCAAACGGATTATGGATCTGAGGCTTGATCGTCTCGATCATCCGGTTGTCGCACCAGCGCTCAAAAGCTGCCACGGATCCGTTCAGTTCTTCCACCGCGTCCGCATACACTGTGTGATCCAGGTATGCGATCACTGCGTCCACTCCGGCTGCAGCTGCCTCCGCAAGCGCAGAGACATCCAGGGTGCTGCAGGGTGCCAGCGCCTTGTCAAGGAACTGTCTGGACTTCCCTGTCCTGGCAGCACGCACTGCGATCTTGATGTCGCCCGTGGCGCAGACCAGCTCACCGTAATCCTTCAGCAGCGCCTCGCCGGTCTTCTCTCCTGCTTCGCGGATCGCTTCCAGTGCGGCCCTGTCGATGATCACATCGCACAGCTGGCCATCCCTTGTCTGAAGCAGGGTCTCCTTGGCTTCCTGCGCAACCTGGCGCATAGACTTGGGAAGGGCCTCATAATCCGACTCTGCGATGGCCTGCTCGATATCTTTTGCCGGGATGGTTCCTCCATCCGTGAATATGCCGGGATGAATCCCATCGATGCAGCTCTCCTTGACCGCCGCCTTGAGGTTGTGGTAGTCCTTCTCCAGACGGAACACATCAAAGATCTGCATATTATTCGGAACCAGTTCGCGGATCAGTGCCCAGGTCTTTTTATTTTCCTCCTGGAACATCTCCTCGCTGGGAAGATCCGGGTTGCCCCAGTTCTTCTCGTTCAGGATCCTCAGGCAATCCTCTTCCGTTGCTGCCGCGGACAGCTGGGAGATCACCGCCTCATTCAGCAGAGACAGTTCACGGGAACGGATACGCGCGACCGCATATATATATTGTTCGGCCATTGCTCTCCTCCTTGTTCAGTAACATGTGAAGCCTGTTTTCCCTTTTATGAAAACAGGATCTTCCCTGCCGCATCTGTCATGCGGTCCCGATTCTCCTCAAAGATCTCATCCAGAGACAGATTCTGCTCGATCCCGTCATACTTCAGTACGAATCCGCCGTCAATGTCCGCCTCGTTTTTTGATACGTTCAGCTTCGCGCCATCCGGAAGCGCCGCAACAAGCTTTGCTGCGAAGTCCTTCGGCAGACGGGCAAAGTCTTTTCTGTTAAAGCAGATCTCGCCCTCTTTCGGAAGGGCATTGCTGCTGATCAGTTTCAGGATCAGATCAAAATACTCACTGTCCGGAAGGTCCAGGATGGACTGCTTCGCCTGTTCGATCACAGACGTGATCAGTTCCTGCTTGGTTTCCAGGAGCAGACGACGTCTCTGAAGCTGAGCGGCAGAATCCGCTCTGGCGATCAGATCGTCCGCCTGGCTCTTTGCATGGGACAGGATCTTCTGAACCTGAGCATCCGCATCTTTCTGTGCTTCGCTGAGCACTTTGTCACGCTCGGCCTGTGCCTCCCCCGTGACAGAAGCGATCGCCGCTGCAGATTCGCTGCGGATATCCTCTAATATCTTATCCAAACCTGCCATTTCCAGTCTCCTCGTTTATTGTGCGTACCAAATGCTTCTTAAATAAAGATGCCTTATGCCGCAAGTCCGGATACGCCGAAGATCGCAAGAATGGAGATAAGCAGAGCAAGGATTGCGTAGGTCTCAACCATGGCCGGGAAGATCATGGACTTACCGAAGGTCTCTTCCTTCTTGCTGACCATTGCGATACATGCAACGGAAGTACGTCCCTGATGCATGGCGGAGATCGGCTCTACGATGATGACCGGCAGGCATGCCGCGAAATAAAGAAGGCCGGTTCCGAGGGACATGGCTGTATCAGCGCCGCCACCCATGATGCCGATCTGAGACAGGCAGATGAAAGCGATCAGCAGTCCGTAGATACCCTGTGTACCCGGAAGAAGCTGAAGAATCAGGGTCTTGCTGAAAAGATCCGGATTATCCGTGCAGGCTCCTGCAGCTGCCTGACCCGCAACGCCAACGCCATATGCGCTGCCCATACCTGAAGTTGCAGCAGCCAGAGCTGCTCCGGCAAGAGCAAATACCAGTCCGATACTCATAATTACATGTCCTCCTTGATCTTATAATACTTAGTGTTTACTGCAAACGGACGGAAGGCTGTTCCCCCGCCCTCATAGAACTTCCCGAAAAACTCAACGTAGGTCAGACGGTTCGTATGCACGTACGCGCCGAGCGCGTTGATAGCAAGATTCAATACATTTCCGATCAGGAATACGATGATAAACATGATAACACCGCCCGGTGAATTGCCTCCCATCGATCCCATCGAGTTGAAAACAGTTGCGATGACTCCTGTTGCAAGTCCCAGCGCGAGCAGTCTCGAATACGAGAGAATGTCGCTGAGCCAGCTGGAGATACCGTACAGGGAATAGAGTCCTTTCAGGATCCTCTTGAACCAGTTCTTCGACTCCCTTCCGCCTGTCAGGATGATCCCCACCGCCGAGACGGCCATCAGGATTCCCGCGGGTTTCTGCCAGGTTGCTGAGAGGGTGCTTACGCCCAGCATGTCCGCCATGGTCGGAACCGTGAGCAGGAATACCACACAGGCGATCAGAAGCACGTACCACAGCACGACGTCATAGATCATATCCATGACTTTGCCTTCCTTCAGGAGCATATACGCCTTCGCGCCAAGGCCCACAAACATGTGGATCAGGGCGAGGATAAAGCAGAAGGTCAGCATCCGCATCGGCTCGGACAGCGGTTCGAACCACACCGGCTTCAGGCCGAAGCCCTCTCCCTTGCCCAGGAAGGTGGTCCCGATGACACTGACCGCGTCACCGAAGAAGGAACCGAACATGATCCCCCAGAAAGTAGTCGATATTCCGCACAGGAGGAACATCTGCATGAACTTCTTCATGCCCGCCTCCATCGTCCTGCCGAACTTCCACAGGATAAACGCGGTTCCGAGGACCAGAAGCAGTCCGTATCCCGCATCCGACAGCATAATGCCGAACAGGATGTAGTAGAAACACGCGGAAATGAATGTCGGGTCGATCTCTTTCTTCCCCGGGAGCGAGTAACTCTCGGTGATGCCTTCCAGCGGAGTCGCGAACGCGTTGTTCTTCAGCAGGACAGGCGGCTTCTCCTTCTTCTTCAGGTCGTTGATCTCCACGGCGGCGTCAAACCGGCTCTCCAGCTGGGATGCCAGAGCCTGCGCGCTGGTCTCCGGAATATATCCTTCCAGATAGAACACTCTGCGCGACTGCAGCAGCTGTGAGATCACTCCGTATTTTTCGGCGCGGATCCTGAAGTAGTCAGATGCAAAACGGATATCATTGCGGTATGAAGACAGTTCCTCAATTTCTTTCAGGAGCTTTTCCTGCAGCTTGATCTCCTCTGCGATCTGTGCATCGATCTGTTTCATCCGTTCCACCGGGTTCAGCCCGGAGACCGGCGGGGCTGCGAAGTTCAATCTCCTGAGCGCTTCACGTACCGCCTGCTGATCCTTCTTCTCACACACAAGGAATATGCAGGTCTGTGTCGACTCAGCGGAGATGATATCGCATTCAAACGTCTCGACACCGGACAGCTTCTTCAGCTCCGTGTACAGTGCGTCCCTGGTGTATTCTCCCTGGAGACTCCCTGTAAAGACGGCTGTCGTTCTCGTTCCCGCAAAATCCAGAGGAAGATCAAACTTCATCCACGGCTCCAGAGCCTTCTTCTGATCCTCCAGCTTCGGGATGCCCGAGATGCTGTCTGCCAGCTGCTTGTCCAGTTCGATGATCCGGCTGCAGACTCTCATGGTATCATCAATGTTTTCCTGCATTTTCTGATACTCGGAAGTAGTCAGTTCCTTTCTTCCCTCGAAACTGGACAAAAGTCCTGTTTTCTCCGGCACACGTCTCTTCAGGATAGCCAGAGCCTCCTCAGCTCTGTCGGTGTTCTTCTGGAACACCTGTTTCTGTTTCGACATGTCCGTCTTTGTAAAGACCTCGTCCTCTTTGCCCCTGACGGAGATCTGTACCGCGCCTTGCACCTGCAGATAGTCCAGAACGGCCTTGCGGTCCCGCTTCATCGCGATGACCGAGATTCGTTTCATTGGAACTACAGACATAGGCTGTTATCTCTCCTTTCCAGCAGCGGTCTGCTGCCATTCATGACTCAGTGCCCTCTCAGCCACTGACAATATCCAGGATGGCCCTGACCGCCTCTTTGCTCTTCGCGCCGGCTGCGGTTTTCAGGTTCTCTGCTGCCGCTGCTGTCTCCCTGGACTTCTGATCGATCAGTTCCTTCTGTTTCGCCTGAGCCTCCTCCAGCATTGCCTGTGCATCTGCCTGTGCTTTGGACAGTGCATCCCGGACCAGCTTCTCAGCATCTTCCTTCGTCCTGGCAGAAAGAAGCCTTGCATCAGCTGCCGCCTGCTTCTCCGCTTCCAGTGTCTCTTTCTCGACCTGGCGGATCGCATCGATGGTACTTCTGGCCATTGCCCTCACCTCCTTATGACTGATTCCTAAATCTTATCAATTTTAGCACGCACTAAAGGGTCAGTCAACGAATCATCCACTATAACAAACAGGACCGCCGCCGCCCTGCGGGCGGCAGACAGTCCTGCCATTCATGCCTGATTATGAATGTCTGTTCATATAGCGGATCACGGTTCGGACCGCCGTAACTGCATAACCTGCACGTCTTCTCCTGCGCGTCAGCGCTTTTGACATGACTGCACGCTTCTGCGGAACCACTGCCGCCAGAAGGAGATCCTGCAGCGTACTCTTCTTCCTTTTATTCCTGCGCTTCTTTCCGCTCCTGCGGTCCTGCTCCTGTGCGCTGTTCTTTCTGCCCGGCTTAAACATATCTCTACCCGTGTCCTTTTCTGTGCTCTTCGCAGGTCAGCCGCCGGTCTCGCCGGTCATCTGTGCATCTGCTATGATATCGGACAGTTCCTGAATCATCTCTTCATCCTTCAGCCGGAACTTAACCTCAACACGTCTGGATGAATCCCTGTCTTCCTGCCCGTCTGTTCCAAAGATCAGATTGGATTCGGACCTTCCGTTCGCTGTGAGTTTCTCCTGCAGTTCTTTCGCATGATCGTCATCCAGGAAGCCGCCGCTGATCCCCAGCAGATACTCCGCAACCGCATATGCACGGTTCTGGGACAGGGTCAGGTTTGTCAGGTAATCTCCCTGGGAATCGGTGTAGCCATCGATGATGATCTCCGCCACATACGGCAGGTACTCTTCACTCAAAAGCACCTGGCAGTAGACCGGAAGGATCTGAGACAGCGTATACTGACCTTCCTCCGTCAGAACAAATTCATCCAGGTCAAACAGAACGCTGGAATCCAGAACGATCGCACCCGTCTGGGAATCGATCTCCACATTGATCTTATTGGCTGCGAATTCCTTGTTCAGCGAATCGATCAGATCCGCCTTGACGCCGATGATCTGGTCGATCTTCTGCTGCTGTTCACTCATCAGCTGATTCTGCTCATCGAGCTTCTGCTGACTGGTCACCAGTGCCGCATCCCTGACCTCCAGTTCGGACTCCTGCTGGGCCAGGAGCGTGCGCTGTTCCTCCAGCGTCGCCTGCGCCTCGGCCAGTTCCGATTCTCTGGTCGACAGAGTGGCCGCCTGCAGCTCAAGCGCATTCTGAAGATCCGTCAGAGTCAGTGACTGCTGTTCCAGTTCAGACTCTTTTGTGGACAGAGCGCTCTGCGTCTGTTCCAGTTCATCCTGCGTCTCAAGCCTGGATGCCTGCTCCGCCAGCTTGTCGTTATAGTTCTTCTGTGCCTGCATCAGACACACCGCCATGATCAGTACAAACAGAAGAAGCAGGCCCGACATCATATCCGAATAAGAACGCCATATATTATGGGCACCCTCATCGTTCATCCTTCTCCGGTTGACTTTTTTCACTTATAATCCCCCTGCTGTGATTCAGCCTCTTGAAAAGAAACCTCTCTTCCTGGGCTGCTCCCATTCACTGGCCCTGCGCGCTTCTGCTTCATCCCTCTCAAGCTGCTCTGCGCGGGCTCTTGCCTCTTCCAGTTCTACAAGACGGTTCAGCGAAGCCTTGACCGCTGCCATGTCCGAACCGCTCTCCATCGACTTGATCTTGTCCGCCCGCTCCGTCAGGTTCATGGAAGCCTGGCTGGTCAGCTCTGTCAGTTTGGACATCCTGGACAGGACCTGTGTCATATATTCCGTGAACTCTCTCAGATTCTCCTGCTGCGTCTTCATCTGGGTGGTGAGCTCGGACTGGGATTCTCTGATCTGACTCAGATACTCATTCGCAGAGGACAGGAATTCTGACTGCACCTGTCTGCTCTCGTCCAGCGCGTCCACCGTGACACTGTTCATCTTAGAGATCTGATCCGTCATGCGGATATTCGCGTCATTCATGACGGACAGGCCTTCTGACAGATCAGAGTTGGCTGCTTGTACGGAAGCGAGGCTCTTGGTATACTGCTCACTGAGCTGGGCCACTTCCATCATCTTGTCCGCCACATCGTCATTCATATTGATCAGCTGGCCCATCTGCTGTGTCATGCGCAGGCTCAGCTCGCTGGTCTCGTTAATGTCATTCATCGCCTGCTTCATGTCACCGACAAAGTCCGCCACGATCTGCTCCTGCTGGTTCATGGCATCGAGGGCACGCATGACCACCTCGGAGGACGCCTCCATGGCCTGTGACATCCGCTTTTCCCCGTCCAGCACATCACTCTGGAACTGGTTCTCGGCGTTTCGCATGAACTCAAGATGCTCTCTCTGGGTCTTATTTGTCTCCCCCATCACCCTGCGCATCTCAATAAACTCTGAGAAGAACTCCTGCTTCATCGTGCGGGCGACCCGCTCCGCAATGTTCTCCATGAGTTTCTCCTGGTTCAGAGTCACGACATCGGTGAAGTTGTCCATCGTCTGATCCAGATGCTCCACGGTAGGCTGGATCGAAACGGACAGGCTCTGGGCAACCTCCTTCGCCAGATCCTTCTGCATCTGCTGCATCAGCTTGGTCTGGGAATTCTGGTTGGCGATGATATGGTTCATGGCCGTCGCGTCTGTCGGCGGCACAACGCTTGTATAGTAGGCATCCAGGAACCGGTCGAGAGACTCGGAGACCGCAGTCAGCGTCCCGCGCAGCCAGTAGGAATACGCAAGAGACAGTGACAGACCGTAGATGGATGTCACGAAAGCGACCTTGATTCCCTTGATCAGTGTGTCAACGGACCCTGACATCGCCTCATAGCTGGTGGGATTGAATCCCCGCAGGCCGAGCACCAGGCCGACAAACGTTCCCAGGATACCGAGACTGGTCAGGATATCCGGAACCATCTCCACCAGACGGCGGTGGGTGTAGTTGTTGATCTCATACTCACCGATATAATCGCCGATATCCGTGGGGCTGTTGGTCTTGTGCAGAAATGTGAGGTATTCCTGATATTTTCCATCAAGATACGGGACTCCGAACAGTGTGGTTCCGGGCTTCGTGATCGCGGACATATTGCCCCCGCTCTGCGAGAGAGACTGCATCTTGGCAGTCGCCCGGTCCAGACCCCTCTTCGTCTGGTTCAGACGTACGAATCCGACTCCCAGGCCGACGAGCATGATGACCAGCATGACCGCAAGGAAGCACAGATTGTAAATGATATTGATATGGCTGGAATCCAGCGTGAGATACGTGATCAGTCCGCATACTCCTGCTGCGGCCAGTCCTACGATAACATTAGTAAATCTCCTCATATACCGTTTCCCCTTATCATGAACAGCATCGGCAGAGCCGGCGCCAATATACGATAGTATAATCCGCAACCGTGATCGGTATCAATGTATATCCTGTGAATTCTTTCTTAATTTTCATATCGACATATATCGAATTGGCATCATGCAAAAAACACCGTCGGACAATGAACCTGCCCGGCGGTGTGTCGCTGTATATACTATTCAGATCATGTCACTTCCAGGCCTTATGCCCAGTAGCGCATTGCGTGATTGGTGATCCGGCCCGGACACCAGTCAATATCCGTGATGATGATGCCCATCCTGGTATTCGCCGCATGAACAACCTTGTGATTGCCGATATAGATCGCAGTGTGGGAAGAGTAATTGGCACTTCCGTAAAAAACCAGATCTCCGGGAAGAAGATCCTTATTCTTGATCACCGTGCCCTTCTTATATCCCTGCTTCTGCATATCCGCAGAAGGCCCATGCATCTGATCATCTGACACTCGCAGCAGCTTGATTCCGAAATGCGCAAATACGGATAATGCGAACCCGGAGCAATCCGCGCCATTTGTCAGGCTGGTGCCGCCATAAACATAGGGGTTTCCTACGAACTTCTGGCCATATGCAGCGATCGCATCTCCAATAGCCTCACTGGTCTTGGTAATACGACCTTTCTTATTGATTGTGTAGACCGTCTTGCCGACAACGACCAGGGTATCTTTTTCCATGATGCCCTTCTCGTTGAAGTAGTACTGATATCCATCGATCGTCTGCAGCCCTATCAGAGCCGCTCCGTCGGCTCCGGCATAATAGGTATCCTCTCCGATCACGACCCATGTATTCCTGTAGGCCTTGCCATCCTTATCGATCAGGTAATACTTACCACCGATACTATTGGCGCTGTTCTTCTGAACTTTCTTGAGCCGTGCACCGTCTGCTCCGACATAGTACTCTCCGATGGTCTGATTGACGGCCATCGTACCGTCTCCCTGGAAATAATACCACTTCCCCTTGATCTTGACCCACTTGTCGCGTGCAGCCTTGCCGCCTTTCTGGAAGTAGTAGACCTTGCCGTTAACATTCTTCTTTACCTTCTTCAGCATCTGGTTATTCTTGCGATGGAAGAAGTAATAGTTCTCACCGATCTGCGTAAGACCGGCAGCCAATGTTCCGTCTTCTTTGGCGTAGTATTTTTTATTACCGAGCTTGAAAAACTGCGAGAGGTAGACCACTCCCCTGTCATTGGCATAATAGACTATGCCTGCAGCCTGGATCTTACCTGTCTTCAGTTTCCCGTTCTTCAGATTGAAGTAATAATACTTGTCGCCGATCTGGGTGAGGCCTTTCACGCGCTCCCCGTCACCGTTTACATAATAGGTCTTGTTGATCCATGCATTGGTTCTGATCGAACCATTCTTTGATGCGTAATACTTTTTACCCCCGAAAGTGACCCACTTCCCTTTCTGAAGAACTCCGCCATTATTGAAGAAATACTTCTGACCGTCTATGATCTGCATCCCGGTCACATACGTTCCGGCTGCATTGTAATAATAGGTCTTCTTGTTCTTCTTCACCCAGCTGCCTGCCGCTGCGCCAGCTGCCGTGTCCGCACCGGAGCCGTAGGTCCTCTCTGTGCCGTCAGCGTTGAAGTAATGGCTTCCATACGCACGGGATCTGTATAAAATACCGGTGGAAGGATCTGCGTAATAGGTCTTCTTGCCTTCACGGATCCATCCGTACAGCATCTTGCCGGTGGTAAGGATGAAATAATACCAGTTGCCCTTGATCACCTGGACACCTGTCTGCATATAGCCCGATCCGTCAAAGAGATAATAATTCTCTCCGACTTTCCTGAGCCCGG